>JANNKX010000421.1:0-2079 GCA_031396505.1 Rhodobacterales bacterium | reverse complement strand
GATCAATGTCATCGCCAATCCTTCTTTTGGCTTTGGCATTTCGGCCGATGGCTCAGGCGCGGTTTGGTCCGAAAACAGCCGGGAAAATCAACTGACACCGTGGTCGAATGATCCCGTCACCGATCCGGCTGGCGAGGCGATCTATCTGCGCGACCTGGACTCGCACCAGATCTGGACCCCCACCGCCCTGCCGATCCGGAGCAAGGGCCAATACCTGTGCCGCCACGGCTTTGGCTATTCGGTTTTCGAACACACCGCCCACCAGATCGCAGCGGAGATGCTGACATTCGCGGCCATGGATGCACCGGTGAAAGTGAGCCGCTTGCGGCTGCGCAACCTGTCATACCGCACGCGGCGGCTTTCGGTGACGGGCTATGTCGAATGGGTGCTTGGCACCTCGCGCTGCGCCACGGCGGGCAAGATCATAACTGAAGTTGACGGCGAAACCGGGGCGGTTCTGGCGCAAAACCCGCGCGCCATGGCTTTTGCGGGCCGGGTTGCCTTTGCCGATTTCGGCGCGGGGATCAGCAGCCTGACCTGTGACCGGACTGAATTTCTTGGCCGCAACGGCACGATGCGGGCCCCCGTCGCGCTGACCCATTCCGCGCTGTCTGGCCGTCATGGCCCCGCACTGGATGCTTGTGCGGCGCTGCAAAGGCGCATCGTGCTGGCCCCCGGTGAAACGGTGGACTTGCATTTCCTGCTGGGTCAAGCCAGTTCAACCGAGGCGGCGGTGGCCCTGATCAAGGCCACGCGTGCACGCACGCCCGATGCGATGCTGGCCGAGGTCGCGCAGCAGTGGACCGGCCTGTTGACCGAGGTGCAAATCTACTCGCCAGACCGGGCCATGGATATCATGCTGAACGGCTGGCTCTTGTACCAGACCCTGTCCTGTCGCACCTGGGCGCGGGCGGGGTTCTATCAGGCCAGCGGCGCTTATGGCTTTCGCGATCAGTTGCAGGATGGCATGGCGCTGACCGCGCTGCGCCCCGATCTGACCCGCGCGCACCTGCTGCGGGCGGCCTCGCGGCAGTTTCCCGAAGGCGATGTGCAACACTGGTGGCTGCCGCATTCCGGTCAGGGCGTGCGCACCCGGATTTCGGATGATCGGGTCTGGTTGGCCTATGCCGCATCGCAATATGTCCAGGTGTCTGGCGATCTGGCCGTTTTCGATGAACCGGTGCGCTTTCTCGAAGGCCCCGCGTTGTTGTCCAGCGCGCATGACGATTTCTTTCAGCCGCAAGTGTCCGATCATTCCGCCAGCCTGTTCGACCATTGCGTGCTGGCATTGGATCAGGCGATTGCGCTGACCGGCACCAACGGGCTGCCGCTGATGGGCACCGGCGACTGGAACGACGGCATGAACCGGGTGGGCGAGGCGGGCCGCGGCACCAGTGTTTGGCTGGGCTGGCTGCTGATCACAACCCTGCGCGCCATGGCCCCGCATGTGCAGGCCCGCGACCCTGTCCGCGCAGCCCTTTGGCAGACGCATGCCGACAGTGTGGCGCAGGCCATTGACCTTAATGCCTGGGATGGAGCTTGGTATCAGCGCGGCACCTATGACGACGGCACGCGGCTTGGCTCTGCGGCCTCGCTCGAATGTCAGATCGACAGCCTTGCGCAGTCATGGGCCGTGCTGTCAGGCGCTGCCGATCCCGACCGGGCGGAGATGGCGATGGCGTCGCTGTCCAACCGCTTGATCCGTCCGGACAGTGGCCTTGCTCTGCTGTTCACCCCGCCGTTCGATCACACCCCGAAAGACCCCGGCTATATCAAAGGCTACCCGCCCGGCCTGCGCGAAAACGGCGGCCAGTACAGTCATGCCGCGATGTGGGCGATCTTGGCGAAGGCGCGGCTGGGCGACGGCGACGGGGCGCAGGCGTTGTTCGCGCTGATCAACCCGATCAACCACGCGCTGACACCTGACGCCGTGGCGCGCTACAAGGTCGAACCCTATGTCATTGCCGCCGATGTCTATTCCACCCCGCCGCACGAAGGCCGGGGGGGCTGGACATGGTACACAGGCTCTGCCGCCTGGATGTACCGCGCCGGGATCGAGGGGGTGTTGGGTTTGACGCG
>JANNKX010000138.1:0-5437 GCA_031396505.1 Rhodobacterales bacterium | reverse complement strand
AGGTGTAACGGCGCGGTATCGCGGCACCAATTTCGATGTGCTGAAAAACGTGAGCGTTGAGGTGGCACCGGGCCAGACGCTGGCGGTGGTAGGCGAAAGTGGGTCGGGGAAATCGACGCTGGCGCGGGCGATCACGGGGTTGCTGCCACCGAATGCGGGGCGGATTACCTTTGCCGGGCGCACGTTGTCGGCGGGTTTGGCGGGGCGCAGCAAGGACGATCTGCGCGAGGTGCAGATGATCTATCAGATGGCCGATACCGCGATGAACCCGCGCCAGACGGTGGGCACGATCATCGGGCGGCCATTGGAATTTTACTTCGGGCTAAAGGGCGCGGAAAAGGCGCGGCGCATTCAGGACCTGCTTGATCAGATCGAAATGGGGCGCGGTTTTGCCGATCGGTATCCGGCGGAATTGTCGGGCGGGCAGAAACAACGGGTCTGCATCGCGCGGGCACTGGCGGCGAAGCCCAAGCTGATCATCTGTGATGAGGTGACATCCGCGCTGGACCCGCTGGTGGCGGACGGGATTTTGAAGCTGCTGCTCAATCTGCAGGCGGCGGAAGGCGTGGCTTATCTGTTCATCACGCATGATCTGGCGACGGTGCGCGCCATCGCCGACCGGATCGCGGTGATGTACCGGGGGGCGGTGGTGCGGTACGGGCAGAAGTCGGATGTGCTTGCCCCGCCGTTTGACGATTACACGGATTTGCTGCTCTCATCGGTGCCGGAAATGCGGCTGGGCTGGCTGGAAGGCGTGCTGAACAGCCGCCGGATGGCGGCAGCGGGCAACTGAAGGGCGCTGGGCCATTGCTCAGGATGGGCAGTTTGCTTTTCTTGCGTGATGGATCGCGCGCGAGCTCAACTGGCGTAGGTTGCGCCTTCTTCATCAAGCATGGCCTTGATTTCACGCAGGTGCGCGTCGGCAAAGCCGGGATAAGCCTCCCATTCCTGCGCGGTTTTCTCGGCCACGGTATCGGGCAGCACGCGCAACGGGCGGCCCGTTTGCAGCGCGCGGATATAGGTTTCCGCCGCGCGTTCGAAATAGGTTAGCCGGTTTAAGGTTTCGGCAACCGTGCGGCCAATGATCAGCACGCCATGGTTGCCCATCACCACCGTGGTGATCTTCGGGTCCGAAAGCAGGGTGGCACAGCGCGCGGCCTCATCGGCAAAGGCCATGCCGCCGTAGTGTTCATCGACGATGTGGCGGCCAAAGAACATCGCCGAATTCTGGTCGATGGCGGGCAGGTGGCTGTCGGCAAGGCTGGCCAGCACGGTTGCATGCATGGAATGCACATGCATCACGCACACCGCATGCGGGCAGGCGCGGTGCACGGCCCCGTGCAGGCCCCATGCAGTGGGATCGGGGGCATCGGGGCGGGTCATGGTGGTGGGATCACTGGCATCAATTTCGACCAGATCGGAGGCGCGGATGCGGGCGAAATGGCGGCCATTCGGGTTGATCAGGAACCGGGTGCCCGCGTCATTCACCGCAAGCGAAAAGTGGTTCGCCACAGCCTCATGCAGGTTCAGTTTCACGGTCCACCGAAAGGCTGCGGCCAGATCGACGCGTTCGGCCCAGTGGGTGAGGTTCGGCGTGGGGGCGTTCATGTGGCGTCCTTTCCCATGGTGGTGATGGCGGCGATGATGCGGTCGAAACTGGCGTGGGCGCGGGGCACAGCGTGGCGGGCGCGCAGAAAGCCATGCACGAGGCCGGGTTCGGTAATGGCCTGCGCCCGGCCCCCGGCGGCGGTGATGGCCATGGCATAGGCATGTGCATCATCGGCAAGCGGGTCGCATTCGGCCGCGATGGCGAGCGTGGGGGGCAGCCCGGAAAAGTCGGTGGCAAGCAACGGCGCGGCGGTGGCGTCATCCGGGGCGGCACGGCGGATATTCTGATAAAACAGCACATCGTCGCGGGTCAGCATAGGGGCCCGCGCATGGGTAAGGTAACTGCCGCGCGCCGTATCGCCGCCAAGACCGGGATAGACCAGAACCTGCCCCAGAATCGCGGCACTGCGCAGCGCATGGGCGGTGGCTGCGGCGAGATTGGCCCCGGCACTGTCGCCCACAAGGATGACCGGACCTGTGGCGGCAAGGGCCATGGTGACGGCACGGGCATCATCAAAGGCCGCGGGATGCGCATGTTCGGGTGACAGGCGGTAATCCACGGATGTGACGGAAAACCGGGTGCGCACGCAGAGTTCGGCGCAGATGTCATCATGGCTGTGCAACCCGCCGACGACAAAGCCGCCCCCGTGCAGGTAGACGATCTGTGGGCCGCGCCCGTGATAGATGCGGCAGGGCACGCCTGCGATGGGTGCATCGGTGGTGGTGATGCCGGGCGGGCGGCCCTGATCAAACTTGCGGCACATCGCGTCATACACGCTGCGTTGCCGGGCGATGGTCAGGTGGGTGGTGTCATCGGGATAGGCCGCGGTGGTCGCCCGGATAAAATCCCATGTTGGGGCGTCGATAAGGCTTTGGTAATCCGGTGCGGTCATTCTGGGGCCTATGGGTGCCACGCAAGGTGGCGTTGGACGGGATCGTGTCATGCTACAGCGTTTTTCGGTGCAGGGGCAGCAATGGGGAAAAAATACCCCCAATTATCCACATTTCCGCCGCAGTCCCCGGTCAAGCTTTACCAAAGTGAAGAAAAAAGGTGAGGCTATGCAGGTTTTTCGTCCAGTCGATTATGTACCAGCAACGCTGGTCGGGCGCGGTCTTCGGGTGATGCTGACGGGTGCGAGTGAAAACAGCCCGGTGGCAGACAAGCTGGCGCGCCTGGGCGGGGCTGTTGAGGCCGAGCCTGAGGCGTTCATGGCGCTGAGCATGGTGATGGATGATCCCAACGGCTATAGCCTGTTCGTGATTGATGCCGACGGGCTTGGTGGCGCGGACGAGGCGCAGCGGATTTGCGGCCTGCTGAAGGGTGCATTCCCGCGTTTGCCGGTGATCATTGTGGGGGGCAATACGGTGACGCAAAGCTTTCCGGAAGACAGTCAGCATCCGGTACGTCTGCGCGCACCGGTATCGGCGGTGTCGCTACGGGTCGGGTTTGAACATGCGCTGCGCGACCGGATGATGTGGGACGCGGTCTGAAATCAAGCCACGCACGCGCCTGTCAGGGCGCGTTTGCCTGTATTGCGGCAGCTGCTGCCTTACAGTGCGGCACATCTGACCGGTGAAGCCGATCAGATGCACCATACGGGCCTTCACAGGTGATCCGCGCTAGGCAAGCGCGAGATTGATCACAGATTCGCGCCCGTCGCGGCCAGCCTCGATGTCGAACGTGACGGGCTGGCCATCTTTCAGCGAACGCAGGCCTGCGCGTTCCAATGCGGTGATGTGAACGAACACATCCTTCTTGCCGCCTTCGGGCGCGATAAAGCCGTAACCCTTTGTTTCATTGAACCATTTCACGGTGCCCTTGGCCATCGTGAATTCTCCTGTCAAGTGCCGCCCGCGGAAGTGCGGCGGCTTGGCCCCGTCAGCTTTGGTTCGAGTGCTGTGGCCTTAGTGGCGGTGACAGTGGTCGAGAAAGTAACGTCGCATCAAAAATATTGAATCAGACGCCCGCAAAATCAAGATAATTTCGCGGATCAGGCAAGTTCTTGCGCGGCGTTATGGTCGGCTTGGGGCCGGGGGCCTGCCGCAAGGGCGAGGCCGATGGCAACGCAGGCAATGCCGCTGATGGACCAGATCGCCAAAGCGGTCAGGAACGGCACCTGAAACAACACAAGCGCGATGATCGCGGTGACACATCCAAGAACGCTGCCCATCAGGGTCAAGATACAGGCCATCGCACACTTCCTTCTGCTTGCATGGTGCAGAATGACGGTGCGATTGGGGCTGAAATGGGGCGTGCCGGGGGCGATTCCGGGGAATCGCGTCAGAACACATCCAGCAGGTAAAGCACGATGATGATGGGGATGGGGATGCCGATCATCCAGCCGATGATGCCCTTCATGGGATATTCCTTTGCGATTGGGGGGTCAGATCCGGCCCATCAGGACAAGGATCAACAGAACGATGACAACAAGCCCAAGCCCGCCAGAGGGGCCGTAGCCCCAGTTTTGGGAATGGCCCCAGTTTGGCAGCGCGCCGACAAGCGCAAGGATAAGGATGATCAGAAGGATCGTGCCGATTGACATGTTGCGTGCCTTTCAAATGGCCGAACGGGGCCTTGTGAGTGGTAACGCGGCAGGCAGGAATTGGTTCCCATGGGGGGCGGTCAGACCTTTGGCTTGTCCTCCGTGCCGCTGCGGATCACCTCGATCTTGACGCGTGTCACAAAGGCCGCCAACGCGCCGATCACGGCCAGCAGCGGGGCCGCAAGCACGACCGCACCCCCGGCGATGGCCCCGATGGTCAAGGGCACCTCGACCAGCAGATCGCCGTCGGGCTCGGTGATGCGGATGCGTTTGACCTGCCCCTCGGCGGCAAGGCGTTTGACGGAGGCGACAAGCTGATCACCCGCCACGTCGATCTCTTCGGTCCAGGTGCGTTTTTTGGGCGTGGCGTCGGAGTGTTTGGGGATGGTGTCGGGGTCAGACATGGGTGCCTCCGGGTGTTTGTAGAAGCAACGAGTATGGCAGAGAATGGAGGTGGAGGCATTGATGTGGATCAAGGGCGCGCGATCAGATATCGCCCGGCGGATGATCTCCGCGCAGCACGCGCGCCGCATTGGGGGGCGGGACTGCTCACGGTCTTTGTTCAACCACCCAAACAGGGCAGCGCCTGACCGCCGGATGGGCGCAGCAACAGCGGTTCTAGGCGCTTTATGGCTCAACGACTCCCACCGATGTTCTGCTGGTGACGCCGCAAAAGCGCCTGCCCGAGGGGGGTGAGCCGGATTAGCAAACAGTCCAGTGGACTGTTTTCCCGGCGAACGCCCGAGCACGCTTGCGAGGGCCGGGAGACGGGCGGGTGTAGCATAGGGCAGAGCCTGACCGCCGGGTGGGCGCTGCGATGCTGGTTCTGCGCACTTTATGGTGCAACGTCCCCCGGCGATGTTCTGCTGGAGACGCTGCAAAAGCGCCTGCCCGAGGGGGCGGTCAGGCGCTGCCCGGCGGCGCGTGCCGCGCCTTGATTCCGGGCGGGGGTAGCCTATGACAACCCTTGTAAAAGTTGGGCTTCCCCAGATCTCTCGGGGAAGGCCCGGGGCACCGAAGATCGGCTACGCCAGACGTCCAGTTGCTTCAACAGCGTTGCGCCTTACCAGCAACAACGCCAATGGCCGCACACGTCCTCGACGCGACCAAAGCGGACGCGTGAGTACGGATTGACCCAATGACAAGCTTTCACTGCCATATTGGTCTCCTATGATTTGCGTGCCGCTTGTGTTTTCAGGGCCGAAAACGTATATTTTGCATCTGACTGCACGTCTTCGCCTTCGCTCTCGGTTTGGCACTCACACGCCCGAAAGACGCTGGTAACT
>JANNKX010000135.1:0-4331 GCA_031396505.1 Rhodobacterales bacterium | reverse complement strand
CGCGGCCAGCTATGGCCTTTACAGCGTGATGCCGGGCCTGCTGCGCGCCACATTTCTGCGCGGCTTTGGCAACCTTGTCACCTTCATCTTGATCATCGTGATGCTGAGCGTGGTGGAACGGGCATGGGTCTGGCTGCAGGGGCGATTTATGCGCTAGGGCGGATCACCTGTGTTTGCCCGCGTGTTGCGTCTGATCGGCGGAACCAGGGTCAGGCACAACACACTGTGAACACCGCGCAGGATGGCGCCGTGTCAATCATCGGCCCGTTCACGTTCGGCCAGCCGCAGATAGGGATCATAAATCTCTTTGCGCATGCTGGTTTGCGGGACCCACAAGAACCCTTTCAGCAGCACAATCGCCACCACCAAACCGACAAGCCACGGCAGCACCTGCCCCGCAACATCGCCCTGATCACCAAAGGTCTGCGCGCCAAAGGGGTTACCATGTTCGTCAGCCATCACGGCAAGGATCACGATCATCAACACGGCAAAGCCTACATAGGCCACGAAGGTTGGCGTCAGCACCCCGCGCAGCATCAGGCCGATCCCTTCGCCACGTGGGGGGCGTGTCTTGATGGCCGGGTCGGCGACAAGCGGCGTGGGGGGTGAATAAACCGGTGTCGGCACGACAAACATTTCCTCGGCCCGCTGTGACGGTGCCGCCCCACCGGGGGCGATCAGCGGATGCGCCATGGCCGCCTCGATCCGCGCGCGGGCGATATCCTCGGCGATCAGGCGGTCAGCAATCTGTTGGCCGGTCTGGTGGGTATAGGCATGCTCCGCGCGCAAGGGGGCCTGCACCATGTCGGGTGCACGGCGGGATCGGCCAAGTTTGAAGATGCCAAGCAACGCAAAGAATGCGGCGATGGCGTAAACCCACGCCCCGGCAATCAGCCCGGCATAGGGTTGCGGCGTCAGGGCGGCCACGCGGCCATCAAAATGCGGCATGACATAGAAAAAGTCGGGACTTTTGACCATCCCACGGTCTTTTAGCGCATCATCGACCATCCCGTCCCGGATACTGCCCGACAGCAGCCCCGTCACTGTCAGAACGGGGCCTTCGCCGCCCATTGATGTGACATTTTCGGCCAGCCAGTCAGTGACCCTGTCGGCGTCGTCGGCATCCACAACAATGGCCCCATAGGCCACGTCATCAAATATGGTCGCGTTGGCGTCCATCAGAACGAAAAGCATGTCTTCGCTGGTGGTGATGAAATTGGTCTTGCGCACAAGACGCGTGGTGCGTTCAAGGGCCACTTGCGCGGTGACGGCCACTTCGGTGGCGGTGCGGTGATCATAATCCGCCGTCATATCGGTGATGGGAATTGTGGCTGGTGCGGCCTGTTCCAACAAAGCCGCCTCAAGCGCGTCACGCCGCAGGGTCGAGGTTTGAAAGGTGTACCCCAGCCAGATCAGGCCAGCCGCGCAAAGGAATTGCACCCAAAACGGGCCGCGCAGCAGGACAAAAAGCCAATGGTTCACGATGACAGCCCCCGGATAATGCAGAGCATCATATGCGTCTTTATGGCCGATTTCGGGCGTCTATCGGGATTATCGAAGGAAACTGGCCGGAGTTGGCGGAACCAGACGCACAGCCTGCGGTTTTGGCGACCGATGCTTGGCCAACTGAACCAGCCCCCCTTTGCCCTGTGAAAAGCCATAGGGCGGCACAACAAGGCATCAGCAACGCGCAACAGCATCGCGGTATGGAAAGCCGTGCTTGCCGGACATGCCTGAGACTGTCAATCTGCCCACATTACTTCAAAAGGGATCGTGTTATGAAACCATATATGACGCTTGCTGCCGGGGTTTGGGCTGTATCGGCATGTGCCGCCATGGCACAGGAGGCCGCACCGGAAGGCGCACCCCTGTGCACCGGAGATATTGCCGCGTGGATGGGCGGGTCGGCGGAAACAGCGGTGGTGGGTGCCGACAGCGGCCCCTTGGTGCAACAGGCCAGCGCATCGACAAACCAGATACCGGTCTTCGCCTTCCGGATCGACGGCGCGGCACAGGAGACGCGGATCGAGGCGGCGGCGGTTGACGGGGGTGATCCCTACATCACGCTGACCGCGCCGGACGGCAGGGTGCTGGCCGAGAACGACGACTATGGCGGAGGGCTGAGCGCGCAGACCGTCAGCCTGCTGGAGCCGGGCGACTACTGCGTGCGGCTGTCTGCGGTGGGCGGCGGGCCGATCGCGGCGACGATCCAGGTCAGCCGCACCGACCAGGTGGCACTGCTGCCCGAGGTGGCGGATACCACGATGAACGCCTGCCTGCCCGAGACCGAAACGGTGCCCCTGATCGACGGCCCGCTTGGCGCGGCGCTGGCCAACGGGCGCGTGTCGCAGGATATCGGATCGGGTGTGGCCTATCTGCGCTTTGAACTGACCGAAGCGGCGTCGCTGACGCTGCGGGCGGAAAGCGAACTGCTTGATCCGCAGATCAAGCTTTATGACGGTTCAGGCGCACTTTTGGCCGAGAACGACGACGCCGAAGAGCTGAACGCGCGGCTCGATTTCCTGACTGCGCTGCCGCCCGGCAGTTATTGCGTGGCGGCCGGTCCGCTGTCGGCGGGCGAAGGCACGATCACCGTGTCGGCCGAAACGCTGGATCGCGAAGGTTATCTGCGCGGTGCTTGGCGGCGTGGCGAACTTGCCCCGCCCGAGGGGGCAGACTATCCCGTGCAGGTCGTCGATCTGGCCAAGGCATCCGAGACCTTGCTGCTGCATGACGGCGCGGCACAATGGCTGGCCTTCGACATTCCCGAAGAAACCGTACTCATCGTCAGCTCGTTCGGACAACTGACCGGGGCGGACACGCGCCTGACGCTGTTTGGGGCCGGTGGCATCCCCGTCGCAACGGCGGACGATTCCGACAACAGCCTTGACGCCAAGCTGGGCCCTGTGTTGCTGGCGGCCGGGCGCTATCGCCTTTCCGTGATGGACGTGAATGGCACCGAAGGCAGAGGGGGGCCAATCCGCCCCATCGGGCTCGTCTTCGAACGCTTCGCCCGGCTGAAGTGACGGGCGCTGCGGATGGCGGCGCGATCATCGCGGGCGCAGAACAGCGCTGATCCCGGCACTGGCGATCTGGCCAGTGGTCCGGGTCCTGTCAGGCACGGTTGCCTTCATCGCTTGTGATGCCTGTTGTGCCAGCAGAGACGTCCGATCAGGCCCGACCGCATCGGGCCGCAAGAAGACCCTCGTTGCAACGGATCGCTGGGATGCGATCGAAGGCGCGTTCACGGCGGACCTGCGTGGATCAATGGCGAAAGCTGGCAGGAGTTGGGGGACTCGAACCCACGACCCTCGGTTTTGGAGACCGATGCTCTACCAACTGAGCTAAACTCCTGTGCCTGCGCCGGGGGATAGGCCAGCATTGCGCGGAAATCAAGGGGGGAAAAGTCCCTCCCACCGTTTCGGCACACACGGGCGTATCCAACCGCCGTTACGCCCCGATCGGGCGATAGCAGCGCGGAACGCTGCTCACCACATCGCTGACGGTCACCACGGTGACAGTTTCGCCGCCGCTGCCATCGGGCGTGCGCGTCGTGGTCACACTGGGCGCCTGCGCGATCAGCACAAGGGTCACGGTCTGCACTGGCCCGGATGTGCGCGGGATGTTCTGTTCGATCACCTCGACCACCCCGGCCGAGACGACGCGCACCACCATGGCCGAATGCTGCGGGATGCCACGTCCTTCTGTCGCGAAGGTTTCGTTGGTGGACCCGCTGCCGTCGGCATTGGTCACGTCGGTGACAGTTGTGCGCGTCCACGAATAACCGCCGAATTGCAGCACGTCTCCGGCCTGCAGACTGGCTGCCGGGACGACCGTTCCCCAGACATACGAGGCCGTGGGCGAAAAATGCGGGGTCTGCCCGCGCGAGGACCGCCCCCCCGCCCCCACAACAGCATCCTCAACGAGGGTCCAGCATTCGCCGTCGCGGTAACGGCCGGACAGGCGTTGACAAAAGGCAATGGCATTGGTGGCATTATAGGGCATGGCGTGAAACCTTGTGTTTGGAAAAAAGGACGGCAAAAAAAATTCAAGGCTTCAACCTAGCCGAATTTGCGGATTCGCGACAGCGTTTTTCACGGCATTGAAAACGCAAAAGGCCACCCCGAAGGATGGCCAGTCAAGCGTAAGATGGGCAGCATTGCCCATCCTACCTGTTCGGCTTAGGCGATGATCTTCGACACCACACCTGCACCCACCGTGCGGCCGCCTTCGCGGATGGCGAAGCGGAGTTTTTCTTCCATGGCGATCGGCGCGATCAGTTCGACGTTGAACTTCAGATTGTCCCCCGGCATCACCATTTCGGTGCCCTC
>JANNKX010000363.1:0-6305 GCA_031396505.1 Rhodobacterales bacterium | reverse complement strand
GTCAGCCGGTCCAGCCGGATCGCCCATTCCGACCCCAAAGTGCCGGACTCGATCCAGCGCATCAGGACAATCGGGTCCTCCGGGAAATTCCCGCCAAGGAAGATGATCCACGACAGCCCCGCCGCAAGGAACAGCAGCCCGGTAGAGATCACCTGCCCCGCCGTCTCGCCAATGAACCGCCAGCCGAAACCGCAGATCAGCGCGCCGATCAAGGGCGCAAAAAGAATGATCGTTGCCATACCGGGTCAGCCCTTCATCACATTCACGTCTTCAACATCAATCGTGCCCCGCGTGCGGAAGAACACCACAAGGATCGCAAGCCCGATGGCCGCCTCGGCCGCCGCCACCGTCAGCACGAACATGGTGAAAATCTGGCCCGTGAGGTCCCCCAGATGAGTGGAGAACGCCACAAGGTTGATATTGACCGCGAGCAGCATCAGCTCGATCGACATCAGGATCACGATGACGTTCTTCCGGTTCAGGAAGATGCCAAAGATGCCAATGACAAACAGCGCCGCCGCCACCGTCAGGTAATGTTCCAGTCCAACCATCTTCCGTTCCCTCAGGGCTCTGCAGGCCCGTTGTCGTTTCGCGTCGCCCGAAGGCCGTATCGTCAGTTCTGCGCGCCAGCGCTGTCGGGGTAGAAAAGTTTGCAGCCGCAGCCAAGCGGAAACCGATGGCCATTGATGGCGATCTTGCTCGTAGTCGTCGCCTCCAAAACAGTCGAAACACTGGTTTCGCGTGCCAGCCGGAGGATATCGTCGATGCTCAGCGGTTCGCCTTCGGAAGCGGCGTTTTCCACCCGAAGATACAAATCTACCGAACGATAGGTTGGGGATTCTTCGCCTTCGGCGTAAAAGGAAATTCCCGGACGTGTCTCTCCAAAGATGGCGGCGCGACCACTCAAACAGTCTTGGACCACATAGTTTGTGTCAACTTGCGCACAGTACTGGCCGTCGGTGAGTGTTTGTCGAACAAAACCACCGCCCATATCGGTCGCCTCAGAGAGCGCCGCATACTGAAGCCGATCATAGGGTATCTTTGCGGAACAATTTTCAAAGTCTATGCGCCTCGCTGAAGGGCGTGGATTTATTGCATCTTCACATTCCGTAGCAAACACAGAAGTTGCAATGCAGGCTATTGCAAAGCTAACCAAAAATGTTGTTGCCAACCGTCCCATCACAACCCCTGCCCCGGCTTCACGTCGCGCAACTCCATCGCCTTGGCCGGGTCGCGCCACATCTGTTGCAGCACATTCTGCCGCTTGATATCTCGCCTGTGCCGCAGGGTCAGCAGGATCGCACCGATCATCGCCACCAGCAGGATCAAGCCCGACAGTTGGAACAGCAGGATGTAACGGTCATACAGCAGCAGCCCGATGGCCCGGCTGTTCTCCACCTCGATCACGCCGCTCGCCCGCGCCTCGGTCGCAGCCTCGGCCAAAACCGCCGCAGGTTCGGAATAGACCCAGACGCCGAGGCCGATGGACAACTGCATCAGGATGATCACCCCGATCAGCAGCGCCAGCGGCATGTATTTCGACATCTCGCCCTTCAGTTCGGCAAAGTCGATGTCCAGCATCATCACAACGAACAGGAACAGCACGGCCACCGCACCCACGTAGACGATGATCAGCAGCATCGCCACGAACTCCGCCCCGAGCAGCACGAACAGCCCCGCCGATGACAGGAACGCGAGGATCAGCCACAGCACCGAATGCACCGGGTTCTTCGACACCGTGACCAGCACGCCCGCGATCACCGTCACGGTCGCAAAGGCATAGAATGCGAAATCGGCAACGCTCATGCCTCACCCTCTTTCTCGGCGAAGACGCCTTGCGCGATTTCCAGCGCCTTTTGCATCGCGGGCAGCCCGCCGAACATGCTCATCTGCCAGATCACTTCCGCCACCTCGCGCTGCGTCGCCCCCGCCGCCAAGGCCTGCCGGATCGTCAGGCGCAACTGCACCTCGCCCTGCGCGCCCAGCACCGTCAACGCCGCAATCGTTACCAGCAGCCGCGTCCGCGCGTCCAGCCCTTCGGGATTAAACATCTTGCCGAACCACGCTTCCAGCATGTCTTTCGGCATGGTCGGGAACAGCTTTTCGAACCCCTTCACATCCATGCCTTCAAGGGCCGGGGCAAAGGCCTTCGCCATCTCCTGCCCCTGCGCCATCATGGTCGCGAACATCTTGGTGATATCATCGGTCATCTGTAGGGCGCATCCATTTCAAGGTTGCGGGCAATCTCGGCCTCCCAGCGGGCGCCGTTTTCCAACAGACGGTCCTTGTTGTAGAACAACTCTTCCCGCGTCTCGGTGGAGAATTCAAAGTTCGGCCCTTCGACAATCGCATCCACCGGGCACGCCTCCTGGCAAAAGCCGCAATAGATGCATTTCGTCATGTCGAGGTCATAGCGCGTGGTGCGGCGCGACCCGTCATCGCGCGGTTCGGCATCAATCGTGATCGCCTGCGCCGGGCAGACCGCCTCGCACAGCTTGCAGGCGATGCACCGCTCCTCGCCATTCGGATACCGCCGCAGCGCATGTTCGCCCCGGAAACGGGGCGACAGCGGGCCTTTTTCATGCGGATAGTTCAGCGTGACCTTGGGCGCAAAGAAGTATTTCAGGCCAAGGCCAAAGCCCTTGATGAAGTCGAACAGCAGGAAGTATTTGGTCGCACGGGTCCAGTCGATGTTGGTCATTATGGCTTCTCCATCAAAGGCAAGTGGATACGTTCAACGCCGTCGCTACCGACTCTCCACTCACCACTTTTTCGGGTCGAAGCGTCATCTGGGCGGACGCCCTTCTCAAACATGTCCGACAGAATTGACCGGATCTCGCGAATTTCCTCCAGTATCTGACGCTGCAGGTCTGTATCCACGTCACCCCCCCACGGCCCAGCGGGCCCAGAACCCGCCGAACACTTCGAATTTCGCCAGAAACGCCACGATGACTACCCATGCAAGGCTCATCGGCAGGAACACCTTCCAGCCGATCCGCATCAACTGATCATAGCGATAGCGCGGCACGATCGCCTTCACCATCGCGAACATGAAGAAGAAGAACGCCATCTTGCCCACCATCCACAGCGCCCCGTCAGGCAGCCCCGGAATGGGCGACAGCCAGCCGCCGAAGAACAGCAGGCTCATCAACGCGCACATCAGGAAGATCGCGATGTATTCGCCCGCCATGAACAACAGGTAGGGCGTCGATGAATATTCCACCATGAAACCCGCCACCAGTTCGGATTCCGCCTCAGGCAGGTCGAACGGCGGGCGGTTGGTCTCAGCCAAGGCGCTGATGAAGAACAAAAATACCATCGGGAAATGCGGCAGCCAGTACCAGTTCAGCAAGCCATAGTCGCCATCCTGTGCAGCCACAATCGCCGAGAAATACATCGACCCGGTCGAGATGATGATCCCGATGATGATCAGGCCCAGCGACACCTCATACGAAATCATCTGCGCCGCAGACCGCAAAGACCCAAGGAACGGGTACTTCGAATTGGACGCCCACCCCCCCATGATCACGCCGTAAACCTCAAGGCTCGACACGGCAAAGACGAACAGGATCGCCACGTTGATGTTGGCCAGCACCCAGCCGTCATTGAACGGAATCACTGCCCACGCCAGCACCGCCAGCACGAAAGACAGCATCGGGGCGAGGAAAAACACCGGTCGGTCCGCGCCCGCCGGGATGACGATTTCCTTGACCACATATTTCAGCGCATCCGCCACCGATTGCAGCAATCCGAACGGCCCCACCACATTCGGGCCCCGCCGCATCTGCACGGCGGCCCAGATCTTGCGGTCGCCGTACACAAGGAACAGCAGACTGATCATCACGAAGGCGATCACCAGCAGACTTTGTGCCGCGATCAGAACCGCTGTGCCCAGACCCGTTGCAAAGAAATCACCCATTCCGGTCGTCCTTCAAATCGTCGGTATCCCGCGCGCCGCGCAATCGCGCACCGCCACTTCGGCGTCAATTGTCCGCAACCCCAAAGGCAAGGCTGCCGAGATGGTGTAAACCGCATCCCCGCGCCAAATGCCACCCGTTTCGTCAACAGTTGTGCGCACATGACGCGCAAAACCCGCCCCACGGATCAACGCATACTGCGCTGCAGCACAACGCCCATAGTCTTCGACGTCGGCGGGGCTTTGCGCACCGGTCATTTCGACCCGGAAACTGACCAGATCGCCGTCCAGAAGAATCGTCTCGATCCCGCCATAGACCGGGCTGAAATCACCCTGCGCGACGGGTTCATCGCGTACGCATGCCGCCAGTGCCATCGTCGCGGCCACCAGACTGGCAAGTTTTCCGCCATGGCGCATCTGCTATTCCGCAGCCATTTGCGGATTGGCCCGCGCCGCAGCCATCGCCGACAATTCGCCCATCAGGCTGGAGGCCCGCGCAATCGCATTTGTCAGATAATAGTCATCCACCGCATAACGGAAATCGGCTTTTGCCGGGGCGGTCACTGGCAACGGCTGCCATGCGTTCGCAGCCACCACGTCAATCCGCCCCAGATGTGGATGTTTCGCCACAATGGCCGCCCGCAGGGCCGCCAGCGTATCCCACGGCAGCACCGCCCCCAGTTCCGCCGACAAGGCCCGCAGAATCGCCCAGTTTTCCTTGGCCTCGCCAGGAGCGAAGCCCGCACGCATCGCCAGTTGCGGCCGCCCTTCGGTGTTCACGAACAGCCCGTTTTCTTCGGTATAAGCAGCCCCCGGCAGAATGATGTCCGCCCGGTGCGCGCCCCGGTCGCCATGGCTGCCCTGATAGATAACGAAGGCCCCCTTCGCGATCTCCACCTCATCCGCGCCAAGGTTGAACACAACGTCCGCCCCGTCCAGTGCCGCCGAAATCCCGCCCTCCGTGCAGGCGCCAACATCCATCGCGCCCACGCGGCTGGCGGCTGTGTGCAGTACAAGGAAACCCGATCCACTGTTTTCGGCAAGCCGCATCGCCTGTGACAACACCGCCGCACCATCCGCCTCGCGCAGCGCCCCCTGCCCCACGATCACCAGCGTCGGTTTGGCCTTCGTCTCATCCGAAATGGTTTTGTCTGCCAACATCACCAGCGCATCGCGCCCCGTACCCACATGCGCATAATCGTAGGTCAGGTCCACCTTCGGCCCCACAAGGCCAATCACCGCCCCAAGGCTCCATGCCTTGCGCAGCCGTGCGTTCAGCACAGCCGCCTCGTTGCGCGGGTCGGTCCCGATCAGCTGGATCATACGGGCCGCGTCGATATCTTCGATCGCCGCCGTCCCGACATAAGCACTGCGATTGCCGATCGGCAGCTTTGCCCCATCGACACGGCACTCTACATGCCCGCCAAGACCGTCAATCAGGGCTTTCAGCGAATACACTGCCTCAACCGGTGCCAGATCGCCCACCAGACCCGCAACCTTTTTGCCGCGCATCGCTGCCGCCGCCGCCGCCAGCGCTTCGGGCCAGCTTGCCTTGCGCAGCTTGCCGTCCACGCGAATGTAGGGCGTATCCAGCCGCTGACGGCGCAACCCATCCCAGACAAAGCGCGTCTTGTCCGAAATCCATTCCTCGTTCACGCCGTCATGGTTGCGCGGCAGGATGCGCATGACTTCGCGCCCCTTGGTATCCACCCGGATATTGCTGCAAAGCGCATCCATCACGTCAATCGTTTCGGTCTTGGTCAACTCCCATGGTCGCGCCGAAAACGCATAGGGCTTGGATGTCAAAGCCCCCACCGGGCACAGGTCAATGATATTGCCCTGCAGGTTCGACGACAGCGTTTCGTTCAGATAGCTGGTGATCTCACTATCTTCGCCCCGCCCCGTCTGCCCCATCTGCGTGATCCCCGCCACTTCCGACGTAAAGCGCACACAGCGCGTGCAGGAAATGCACCGCGTCATCGCCGTGGCCACCAACGGCCCAAGGTTCAATTCTTCGGACGCGCGCTTCGGCTCGCGGTAGCGCGAAAAATCCACCCCGAACGCCATCGCCTGATCCTGCAGGTCGCACTCGCCACCCTGATCGCAGATCGGGCAATCCAGCGGATGGTTGATCAACAGAAACTCCATCACCCCTTCGCGCGCCTTTTTCACCATGGGCGA
This sequence comes from Rhodobacterales bacterium, assembly GCA_031396505.1. Taxonomy (GTDB): domain Bacteria; phylum Pseudomonadota; class Alphaproteobacteria; order Rhodobacterales; family Rhodobacteraceae; genus JAAFHS01. Next base: position 208 of record JANNKX010000363.1, on the reverse strand, counting down.
GTTTGTCTTGACCAACGGCGCCTCGCCGTTCGGCCCCGGACGCAGGTCTTTCACCTGCATCGCACAAGACGCCGCAGGTTTCGGCGGCCCGCCCACCACTTCCACCAGACACATCCGGCAATTGCCCGCAATCGTCAGGCGTTCGTGGTAACAGAACCGCGGAATGTCGATCCCCGCCACTTCCGCCGCCTGAATGATGGTCATCGCG
>JANNKX010000355.1:0-7099 GCA_031396505.1 Rhodobacterales bacterium | reverse complement strand
GCGGATGGTCTCCCGTTGTTCATCTGTGGTCGCATTGCGGCGGCAAGCTGTTGTGGGACGCTGCGATTGCCGCGTTCGTGCCCGATCCCGCGCGTGTCCCGGTGAACCATGACGGAACGGCGATGGTTGCGGCTGTGGGGGCTGCGGCGGGGATGCTGGATGCGGTGGAACCCGTTTGGGTCATGCCGCAAGGCGCGCCATTGAAGCTGCGCGCGAAGATGTGGCTGGATTTTCAGAACGATGTGAAGGTCAGCGACGTGCAGCTTGCGGCGCGTGAGGGGTATGAGAGCGTTGAGCACACCAAACGATATACCACGTTGGGTATGGCAACGGATCAGGGTAAGTTGAGCAATATCAATGGTCTGGCAGTCCTTTCTCAGGCGTTGAATGAAGATATTCCGCAGGTGGGCACCACCACGTTCCGCCCGCCCTACACGCCCGTGACCCTTGGCACGCTGGCGGGCGAGGCGCGGGGCGAGATTTTCCAACCCCTGCGCCGCACGCCGATGCATGCCGCCCATGAGGCGGCGGGGGCCTCTTTCGAACCCGTGGGCCTGTGGCGCAGGCCTTACTGCTTTCCGCGCGAGGGCGAGGATCATGCGGCAGCTGTGGCGCGTGAAGTGTTGAATACGCGGAACAATCTTGGCCTGTTGGATGCCAGCACGCTGGGCAAGATCATCGTGAAAGGCCCGGATGCGGGGCGGTTCGTTGACATGCTTTACACGGGCGTGATGAGCACGCTGCCGGTGGGCAAGTGCCGGTACGGACTGATGTGTAATGAACAGGGGTTTCTGTCGGATGATGGCGTGGTCGCGCGGATTTCCGAGGATACGTGGTTGTGTCATACGACATCGGGCGGTGCGGACCGCATCCATGGCTGGATGGAAGACTGGCTGCAATGCGAATGGTGGGATTGGCAGGTCTATACGGCCAATGTGACCGAACAATATGCGCAGGTGGCGGTCGTCGGGCCGAATGCACGGAAACTGCTGGAAACCATTGGCGGGATGGATGTTTCTGCCGGGGCGTTGCCGTTCATGGGTTTTGCGGATGGCACGCTGGGCGGGTTCCCGGTGCGGGCCTACCGGATCAGCTTTTCGGGTGAACTCAGCTATGAAATTGCGGTGCCTGCAAGCCATGGGGCTGCGTTCTGGGACCTTTTGATGCGCGAAGGTGTGGCTTTCGGCGCGATGCCCTATGGCACGGAAGCGTTGCATATCATGCGGGCTGAAAAGGGGTTCATCATGATCGGGGACGAAACCGACGGCACAGTGATCCCACAAGACCTTGGGCTGTCGTGGGCGATTTCTAAGAAGAAGGCGGATTATCTGGGCAAGCGCGGGCAGGAACGCAATTACCTTGCCAGTCCGGATCGTTGGCGGCTGGTGGGCCTGGAAACGCTGGATGGATCAGTGATCCCGGACGGCGCCTATGCGGTGGCAGACGGGGTCAACGCAAATGGCCAAAGAAATACCGAAGGGCGTGTGACATCAACCTATTACAGCCCGACATTAAAGCGCGGGATTGCCATGGGGCTGATACAGCGTGGTCCGGAACGTATGGGCGAGACGGTGGTATTCAACACAGTCACGGGTGGTACGGTCAAAGCGCGGATCGTTGATCCGGTGTTTTATGACAAGGAAGGGGCCAAGCAGAATGTCTGATCCTGTCAGCGCAATGGACGGTGCAACCTTTGATGGCTTTGCGTCCATCCGCGAAATCGGCCCAGTGGGTATGATCAGTCTGCGCTGCAAGCATGATGTCAAGGCGCTGCCCAAGACGATCAAGACGGCTGTGGGGGTGGCGATGCCGGGCGTGCGGCGCATCGTGCGGGATGGCGCGTTTGCGGCCGGGTGGATGGCCCCGGATGAGGTGCTGCTGATCATGCCATATGCGCAGGTCAGTAACACGTTGGCGAGTATTGCCAAGGCGTTGAAGGGTGAACATCATCTTGCGGCGGATGTATCGGACGCGCGTGCAGTGTTCCATATTGCGGGGCCGGATGCCGGGGACGTGCTGATGAAACTGACACCCGCCGATGTGACGCGTCTTGCGCCGGGAGAGTTGCGCCGCAGTCGCGCCGCACAGGTCGCCGCGGCGTTCTGGGCGCAGGATGATGGCTATACGCTTGTATGTTTCCGGTCTGTGGCCGATTATGTGATGGGCTTGCTGACACACAGCGCGCAGCCGGGGTCGGCACTTGACCTGCGCTAGTGGCGGGCGTCGGGCGGCATGCGGTTTGGTTGGATTGATGACAAGGAAAACACTGTGTTCAGAACGGTAATTGCGTTGCTTCTTGCATCTGTGACCACGGCGCAGGCACAACTGGTTTTGGTTTGCGACATGAACACCGAACTTGGTCAAAGCGCGATTTCGGGCCAATTCGTGTTCAGCATCACGCCGGGGGCCGAAACGGCGATCGTCAACGACCAGCTGATCGCGGGGACGACGGGTGGGCCGATTGTCGCCGAGATCGCGAATGAAACAGCCAGCCGCTATACGATCAAGTGGCGCATTGATTCGTCCAACAACACGGAATACCGCAACATTCCGACGCTGCTGTTTCGCGCCACGATCAACAAGTCCGACAATCGCATCAACATTACTGCGCAGCCGCCCGCTTTTGACAACCGATTCAACAGCCAGGGGCTGTGCACGCCGCAATAGCGGAACTGATTGCTGCAACAGGGGTTGACCTGCGCGTGGTCCGTCCACAGGTTGCACGTGATCGTTGCCATTGAAACAGGAGCCTGCCATGGCCTTTACCCTTCCCGATCTTCCCTATCCCCATGATGCACTTGGCGGTCTGGGGATGTCGAAAGAGACGTTCGAATATCACCATGACATTCACCACAAGGCCTATGTCGACAACGGCAACAAGCTGATCGCCGGCACGGAATGGGAGACAAAGTCGGTCGAAGAGATCGTCGTTGGCACCTATAACAAAACCGCCGTGGCGCAGAACGGCATCTTCAACAACGCGAGCCAGCATTGGAACCACGCCTTGTTCTGGGAGGTGATGGGGCCGGGTGCGGACAAAAAGATGCCCGGCACGCTTGAGGCGGCGCTGGTCGAAAGCTTTGGGTCCGTCGCCAAGTTCAAAGAGGATTTCGCCGCCGCAGGTGCGGGCCAGTTCGGGTCGGGCTGGGCGTGGCTGGTGCGTGATGCGGATGGCGCGCTGAAGGTGACGAAAACCGAAAACGGCGTGAACCCGCTGTGTTTCGGGCAGACGGCACTGCTGGGTTGCGATGTGTGGGAACATTCCTATTACATTGATTTCCGCAACAAACGCCCGGCATACCTGACCAACTTCCTTGACAAGTTGGTCAATTGGGACGCCGTCGCGGCGCGGATGTGATTTCCAGACGTAACTTTGTTTGTAAACCCGCCGGTCATCTGATCGGCGGGTATATTCTTGCCGTGTTGCTGGCATTGGCGGCACCTGCGGGCGCGCAAGACTGGTTCACGCAGGCGGCCTGTGCTGCGCCCAAAGTTGCCATTGATCCCTCTGTCTTGTCGTCCGATGACATTGCCGATCTGACGCGCCGGGCGGCCACCATCCCAAACGGGCACGGACGGCTGTGGCAGATCACCACGCCGGATGGCCGCGTTTCCCACCTGTGGGGCACGATGCATGCGTCGCATCCCGCCGTGCTGGACCTGCCAAAGTTCGCGGTTCAGCGCATTCAGACGGCGTCTGTGCTGGCGATCGAATCTGATCCGACGCCCGATAGCCGCGCAGCCGTCAGCGACATCAACGCCTGGGCCGGGTTTTGGCGCACGGCGGATGATCCGTGGGATGCGCGCACTGACATGGACCCCGCTCTGCTGAATTGGATTGCGGCGCGGGTGGTTGCCTTGGGCTATACGGCCGACAATATGGCACAGATGACGGATGCGGGGCTGGCATCCTTGCTTCTGGGCGATCCGTGCGAAGATTTTTCGGGACGGGTGATCCCGTATCAGGACAACTATATCGCAACGCTGGCGCATATCGCGGGCGTGCCGACTACCGGGTTGGAACCGCCTCTGCCGATCCTGAATGATCTGAACCGTCCCGACATGGCCGAAACTGCGCGCGCGATGGTGGAAAGCTATGGCGGCTATCTGGCACCGTTGCAGGGCGTGTCGGGGCGGGCCACGTCCTTTGCGCTGTATCTGCAGGGGCGCATCGCGGAAATGATGCTGTGGAACGATGATTTCGCCGCAGAAGTGCATGGTGCGGAACGGGCAGCACAGATGGCGGCGCTGCTGGATGCCTATCTGCTGGACGGGCGCAACCGCCGCTTTGTGGCCAATGCGCGGCCCTTGATTGATGCGGGCGGCGCATTTCTGGCTGTGGGGGCATTCCATCTGCCGGGCGAGGGCGGCATGGTGACACTGCTGCGCGCCGAAGGATATCGGGTGGACCGGGTGCCTTTGCCGGGTGAGGCCACCCCGTGACAATCAGGGCGCAGTCAGCACCATGTCCAGTGCGCTTTGCAATGCGGGCACATCGGGCACACAGTGATACAAGTCGCGCAGCGACGCGTCGGCAAAGCCATGGGCGATCATGTGATCGATCAGATCGATCAAAGGCTGCCAGTAGCCTGCGACATTGACCAGAAAGATCGGCTTTTTGTGCAGCCCGATCTGCGCCCAGGTGACGACTTCAAAAAATTCGTCCAGCGAACCCGCGCCACCGGGCAGCACGACCACGGCATCGGAATTCATGAACATCACCTTTTTGCGTTCATGCATGTCCTCGGTGATCACAAAGGTGGAAAGGTCGCGTTTGCCCACCTCCATCCCCAACAGATGCGTGGGGATCACGCCAAAGGTACGCGCGCCTGCAGATTGCGCCGCGCGCGCGACCTCGCCCATCAGACCGACATCGCCCGCGCCGTAGACAAGCCGCCAGTCGCGCTGTGCCAACATGCGCCCGGTATCGCGCGCGGCTGTGGCGAAGGCAGGATCGGTGCCGGGGCGTGATCCGCAAAAGACACAGACAGAGCGCAGCAGGGACATTGCGGGATTCTCGATGGAAAAGGGTTGCGTGCCTGTGTGATATCGGCCTTTTGTGGTGCAGGACAAGGCTGCTGATGGCGGGATAACCGTTGCGGCATGATGCGCGGGGAAGAACGATGGCGACAGGTGCGGTCAATGGCGTGCGGGTTGCGCTGCTGCTTTTGGGGGCGGGGGCGGTCGCGGGCGGCTATGCCTTGTGGCAGGCCCGTCAGCCTGCCGCGGTCACCGACACGGCGCGTCCGGATGCCGAGCAAGTGGCCGCAGACGTGCCGCAGGCCGTGGCGGACCCTGCCGGGGAACCCGTGGCGGCGCCCGCAGCAGAACCCGCAGTAGAACCGGTGATCGCCGAACCTGCCATTCCCGAACCCGCCGCAGCGGTGCCGCCGACGTTTGATGTGGTCCGGATTGACCCGGACGGGGCGGCCTTGATTGCAGGGACCGCCGCCCCGGATGCGCGGGTGTCATTGCGGCTGGACGGGGTGGAGGAGACGCGCGTGCAGGCGGACCGCGCCGGGGCCTTCGTTGCGCAATTCACGCTGGCCCCCAATCCGGCCCCGCGTCTGCTCAGCATGGTTGTCGTGCTGCCCGACGGGACGGAAATCGCAGCGGATGAAACGGTGGCGGTGGCCCCGATTGCGGCCCCCGTCCCTTTGGCCACGGATGCGCCTGCGCCACAGGCTCCGGCGGCCATTTTGCTGTCGGATGACGGGGCCGAGGTCATTCAGGGCCCGACGCCTGTGGTTGCGGGCGAAAAGGTGGAGGTGGCGCTGGATACGATTGCCTATGCGCCGGATGGCGCGGTGCAATTGTCGGGGCGCGGGCAGGGCGGCAGTGCGCTGCGCATCTATCTGGACAACGCCGCGGTGATGGACACGCAGGCCGGGAACGATGGCAAATGGGCCGTCACGCTGCCCGAAACGGTGCCGGGGATCTATACCTTGCGCATCGACCAGTTGGCGGCAGATGGTGCGGTCACATCACGGTTTGAAACACCGTTCAAACGCGAAACGCTTGGCGCGCTGGCGGCGGCAACTGGGGCGGTTGCGGTGCCAACACCGGACAGCGTCGCAGAAAACGTGGTGGTTGCCGAAGCCGCGCCGCAAGTGGCGGCTGTCCCTGCACCTGCGGCGGCCGAGCAGACGCCTGCGCAATCGCCCGACGCGGTGGCCGAGGTGGAAGCCGCGCCGGAACTGGCGGTTGTGGCCGAGGTCGAACCCGCGCCGGAACCGGCGGTGGAACCTGCACCAGTGCCCGACGTGGTGCCGGCTGGCGAACCCGCACCCGTGCCGCAAGAGGCTTTGCCCGATCCGGTTGCCGTGGCAGCCCTGGGTATTGATCCCGTTGTGCCCGAACCCGTTCTGGCCCCCGTCACGATCACGGTGCAGCCCGGCTTTACCCTTTGGGGCATTGCTACCGAACGCTTTGGCGAAGGCACGATGTATGTGCAGGTGTTCGAGGCGAACCGCGACGCGATCCGCGACCCCGACCTGATCTATCCGGGGCAGGTGTTCATTCTGCCGCAGGAATGACCATATCTTCGGGGCCATAGGGGATGATCAGCTCGTGCCGCGCGGCACAGCAATCGCGCACCTGCGCATCCCCCATGCAGCAGTCGTTCAACAGATGCCCCAGCAGGCTGCCGATCATTGCGCGGTCGACGGCGTAAAACACATGCCGCCCGTCGCGCCGTGACCGGATCAGCCCCGCCCCCTCCATCGCTGCCAGATGGAATGACAGACCCGATGCCGACAGGCCCAGCGTCTGGGCAATCTGGCCCGCCGGCCGCCCCCCGTCGCCCGCTGGCATCAGATGCCGCACCAGTGCCAGTCGCTGCGCATTGGCAAGCGCCTGCAGGGCGGTCAGGGCTTTACTCTGGTCCATGCTTCAAATACTCAAGAACTGTTGAAATGACCCTAGCCGAGACGCCCGCCACGATCAACTGCCCGGTGCGCGTTTGCCACGAGGACGTGAATGACGAACCCCAACCGCCTGACGCCCGCAACCTCATGGCAGACTGTGCGCCGGGTGGGGCCCTATCTGTGGCCGGACGGGCAGACATGGATCAAACGGCGTGTGGTGATTGCGCTGATCC
>JANNKX010000339.1:0-5825 GCA_031396505.1 Rhodobacterales bacterium | reverse complement strand
GAACACCTCTTCACGCAACTTGAACTGACGCATAAACACCAGTTCCTCCGGAGTGAGGGCAATGAACAGCGGCATCACACGCAGCATGCAATTTGCGCAATCCGTGGCGTGCATTCCAGATTTCCCTTCGGTCAACTATGTCGCAGTTTAATTTCTTGCCGCTCCGAACGTGTCATATCTGATTCTTAAATCAGTCGGAGGCTGCCATGACCCCATCGATCTACCTCATCGTCGAGCCGATCAGCATTATTGCTCATGACCTTGCCCTCAGCGTGCAGGACTATGATGACGCGGGGACGGTCGTGGTGGCCGCCACTCCGGCCGAAGCGATCGCGCTTCTGGCCAACAAGGTTTCTGTTCGTTTCGCGTTCATCCATGCGGATCCCACTGGGTTTGGTGACACTAAATTGGGCGATGCCCTTGCCAAGCGGCATGCAGTTTGCGTGTTCATGGGTGATGCCGCCGACCGCGCGAAACAGGAGTTGGTCGTGCTTGACCGTCCGTTCTCGCCGCTGACGATTGCAGCACTCATGCAGCGGTTGACTACGACTATCACCGCCTAAGCCCGAAGTGGTGCCCCCGATCTCCTTTTCCGGAGGCACTTTGAGCCCTACTTATCGAGGCTTTCCACCACGTTGTCAGCGAAGGCACTGATCAACACCTGGTAGGCCTCCGGCGAGTTGATCGTGTCATACACAACCGTCGTCCCATCGGCCGAAACCGCCACCACAGCGGATTCTAGCGAAACACTTAGATCGTAGGTGAATTCGTTTGCGTTGGTCTGCTCACCTTTCACGTTGATCTCACCCACCAGAACCGAATCCGCGATGTTGTAGGCCTGCTCGAACGCACTGGCCAATTCTATCTCGCTCAAATCGACGCTGACGATCACACCTTCTTCGTCGATCCGATCAACCAAGCGCGCCACGATTGCGTTTTCCAGATCGGTGGTCACATTTGCCCAGTAGGCTGCCGCTTCTGCATTCTGAACGACCGACAGGTCGGCCTCGACGTTGACTTCTGCGACCTTGTCGAAGGCTGCATGTGCCGTCGTGCCTGCAAGAAGTGCAAGCGACAGCCCAATAACTGAAGTACGGAACATTTGAATTTCCTTTCATGGTGTCAGCCCGAAACACGGAGCCTGCAGAACAAACGCACGAGCCGCGATCCGGGTTCCCTGACGGTGATAAGGCACCGATAAACGACGAAAACCGGGAATGACCCCGGTCTTCGCCTGCAGCTCTGCGCGCCGGAGTCAGGCCGATAGCGTCGCAGTCGATGCAAAGAACATTGCCTGCCCCACGGCAGATCGCAACTGGTCTTCGGTGAACGGCTTGGTGATGACAAACGCAGGTTCCGGCCGTTCGCCCGACAGCATCCGTTCGGGAAACGCGGTGATAAAAATAACCGGCGTCTTCGGAAAATCCATCAGAATTTCATTCACCGCCGCGATGCCCGATGATTTGTCTGCCAGTTGGATATCTGCCAAAATCAGGTCAGGCCGATCACTGTGCGCCAGCGCCACCGCGTCGGCATGGGTTGGTGCCGTGCCTGTCACCCGGTGGCCAAGACCGCGCACAATATCCACGATATCCATCGCGATGATCGCTTCATCCTCGATCACCAAAACGGCACCTGCGACGGAGGCTTCCATCTCCTTGATTGCGACCCCGACCAACCGGGTAACATCATCCCCAGACACCTGAATAATCTCCGCAATCTGTTCGACTGTGAACCCTTCAATCACATGCAAAAGCAACGCCTCGCGTGAATTTGCCGTCAGCCGCGCCATGTGGTCTTGTGCATGTACACCTAACGGGCCATCCGGTTCACCCACGGGTGCACCGGCACTTTTCCACACGACATGAAACGCATGAAACAGTGCTGCGCGCGGGTCAGCCGCATCAGCAACCACATTCATATCCTCCAGAATCACTTCCAGTGTCGCTGCAGCAAACCGGTCGCCACTCGTCTGATTGCCCGTCAGCGCGCGGCCATAGCGCCGCAGATATGGCAGGTTCTTGGTCACGACAGTGCCGACGCTGGCGTCATTCTGCGCGATCATGGCGATCTCCCTCTATTTTTTCCCGTTACCGGGAACTCAACGCTGTATCCTCGCGTTAAGTTCCCAGTCAACGCGATGAAAGGCCAAAAAAGTGTCAGGTGACATGTCAGATAAAGAAAGCGACGCTAATAATCGTCCAACAGGCAGCCAAACTCCTTCGGCACGCAACCGCTTGTCAATGCCGCCTGAAATCGAAGAAAATCTCAAACGTGTCTATCAGGCAGCGTTGACCGAAGCTGTGCCTGACCGCTTTGCCCAACTGCTTGCACAACTGCGAGAGAAAGAGGGGAAGCCGTGAAAACCGACCCGCGCGAAGACATCGCCCTCTACATTCGCGACTTGCGCGCTTTTGCAATGTCGCTGGCCCGCAACCATGCAGCCGCCGACGATTTGGTGCAGGATACCATCGTCAAGGCATGGTCGAACTTTGACAAGTTCACGCTTGGCACTGATCTGCGCGCCTGGCTTTTTACCATTCTGCGCAACACCTTTTTCTCCTCCCGGCGCAAGATCAAACGCGAAGTGCCCGATCCCGACGGTGTCTATGCCGCCTCGCTCTCGGTTCTGCCGCAACATGATGGCAAACTCGCATTCAGCGAATTTCTGGTGGCCTTCAACCAACTGTCCCCCGAACACCGCGAAGTGTTGGTCCTTGTGGGTGCCAACGGCTATTCTTATGACGAAGCGGCAGGCATGATGGGCGTGGCCACTGGCACTGCAAAGAGTCGCGCGAACCGCGCGCGCGCACGTCTTTGCGAAATGATGGGAATGGCCAAACCAACAGGAAACCCTCTCTTGGCGGACGGTCAGACATTGGCCGTTGTAGCACAGTCCGGACGCGCCGTCGCATGAAGCCCGGCCCGTGGTTCACCTTCGTCACAGGTGGCCTTGGCTTCCGCCTCATGGCCGCGTTCGGTATTGCGCTGATGCCATTGGCCTTGCTGTCGTACAATCAGGCACAGCAGTTCGAAGACGAGTCGCAGGCCCGCTGGGAGTCCGCCCTTTTTGGCGAAACCTTGTTGGCCGCGACGTATCAGATCGACGCCATTAGCCGGGCACGTGGCGTCGCGGCAACCCTCGCCGAGACGATTGCGTTACAAATCAATGATTCCACCGCCTGCACCAAAACCCTGCAGACACTTCTGGAGCATGAAACACAGTTCACATTTGCAGGCTTCATTCCGACCGATGGGAATATGACCTGCGCCTCCACCGGCCAACCCTTCAGTTTCGCGGGTGATCCCGGCTTGCTGGACCTTGTCGCGAATCCCGGATCACTGATGTTCGTCAATCTCAAAGGCAAGATAACGGGCGAATCCGTTCTGATCTTTTCGCAGACCGTCATCGATCCACGGGGAAATGTCGTGGGAATTGTCTCGCTTTCTCTTCCGCATGAGGCATTGCAGAGCCGTCCCGTTGCCGTGACGGCTGTTAATGTGCGCCTGTCCGAACCTGTCGCGCTAATGACTTTCAACGGCGACGGCACTGTTCTAACTGCCGTCGATGGTGTGGACACGGCAGGCGAACGGATTCCGGCAAACAGACCGTTAGTTGAATTTGTTGGCAAGGAACCGACGACGTTCCGTGACACCACCATCAAAGGCATCAACCGGACCTTCGCGGTCATGGCGATCGTGCCAGGTCAGCTTTATGTGCTTGGGTCCTGGCCTTCCACAGTTGCGGCGAACGCGTCCTTTGGCGGCATGCTACCCCTTTGGGTTTTTCCTCTGGCGATGTGGCTTGCAAGCATGCTGGTGGCGTTTCTTGCGGCTGAAAACCAAGTGCTGCGTCATGTCCGGTCACTGCGCCAGTCCATCACCGCTTTTGCGGGCGGCAGTCGTCTTGTGGCCCCACCTGATCTGTCTGCCGCGCCCAACGAGCTCCGCGACGTTGGCGAGGCTTATGAACGCATGATGGGATCGGTGCTGCATGACGCTGCCCGCATGGAAGATTCGATGCGCCAGAAAGAGGTGTTGCTGCGCGAAGTGCACCACCGCGTGAAAAACAACCTCCAGCTTATTGCATCGATCATGAACCTGCAGATCCGCAAATCGGTAAACCCCGAAGCCCGTACCCTGTTGCGCAACCTGCACGAACGCGTGATGAGCCTGGCCACCGTTCATCGCGAACTGTACCAGACCAGTGGCTTGACCGATGTCCAGGCAGATGAACTGCTTGAATCGATCGTGGCGCAGGTGTTGCGCATGGGCGCGTCCGGCGAACGGACGGTCGAAACCACAACCACCTTCGACCCGATCCGCCTGACACCTGATCAGGCCGTCCCGCTTTCACTCATCCTAACCGAAGCACTTACCAATGCTCTCAAACATGGCAGCGTCGCATCCCCTTATGCAGCCGGTCTTTCGGTTTCTCTCCGCCGCACGGCACCTGATACTGCACGTCTGGAAGTATCGAACACGTTGTTATCTGACGACAGCACACCGTTACCAAACAGCATGGAAAGTACGGGGCTTGGCCAGCAGTTGTTGACTGCGTTTGCGTCACAACTGATGGGCAAGCTGTCAGTCGGCCCCGTAGATGGGCGCTATGTTGTGCGTCTTGATTTCCCGCTCCGTGAAGTTCAGCCATCCGAACCGCTGCAACAGAGCATGTAAACTGCGGTCCCGGTCACGCGAACCAGTATTCTGATCCTTTTACTGTCGCTTGTCAGGGAACCCACACACGCCACGTGCGTTGTCGAAACATACACCGCAACTGAAAGAGGATGAGATCATGAACTGGGATACAATCGAAGGCAGCTGGAAAGAAATGGCCGGCCGCGCCCAAGCAAAATGGGGCGATATTACCGGGGATGAATGGACCCAGATCAAAGGCCGCCGTGAAGAAATGGTCGGTCTTGTTCAGAAACGCTATGGCAAGGCGCGTGACGTCGCAGAGCAGGAAGTGGACAGTTGGTTCCAATCGCTCTGACACCTTGGATCGCTTGGTAAACTCCCGGCTCCACAGCCGGGAGTTTTTGCGTTTCGTCCTTGGTTCGGCCGCCATCATCGGAGGACCTGCACAAAACAGCAGCTCTTTCCCGACACCACGGAACCATGAGGGCACATTTGCGTTGGTTTTGCGGTGGCATCTCACGCCATATTCCGAAAAGAGAAGGAGATATCCATGCTTGGTTGGGCACTGACATTCCTCGTTATCGCACTAATCGCTGCGGCACTTGGCTTCGGCGGGATCGCAGGCGCGTCTGCGGGCATCGCACAAATCCTGTTCTTCGTGTTCATCGTTCTGTTCATCGTCGCGATGATCGCACGTGCACTTCGCGGTCAGCCGCCGGTCTGATACGCTGGCGTCTTGGGATATAGGCCGGGGGGTAATCCCCCCCGAAAGTAAGAGGCTGTATAAGTAGAATTTTCTCGGCAAGATGCATGAGCAGATTCTGAATGAAGACAAGCAGATACACTGAACCGCAGATCCTCGCGATCCCGCGGCAGGCCGAAGGCGGTGTGCCGGTGACGGAGCTGTGCCGTGAGCATGGCATGAGCAACGCCTCGTTCTACAAATGGCGGGCGAAGTATGGGGGCATGGATGCGTCCTTGATCAGCCAGATGAAGGCCGTCGAGGACGAGAACCGTCGGCTGAAGAAGATGTTCGCCGGGTTGAGCATGCAAAATGAACTGCTCCAGGAGGCTCTCGGAAAAAAATAATTCGGCCATCCGTTGCCCGAAAGGCAAATGCGCGCATTTGCTGTGGGCCAACGTCGCGAGATGGCCGGGAATGCGGTGGTGCGACGCGGGGTCAG
>JANNKX010000298.1:0-2327 GCA_031396505.1 Rhodobacterales bacterium | reverse complement strand
CCACGCGCTTTATGACGGCTCATGGGCCGAATGGGGCATGTATGACGATCTGCCGATTGAAAAGGGGCCTGCTGCCTAAGCGGGGAATGATATGTTCGATGCGTTGAAACCACAGCCCGCCGACAAGATTCTGACACTGATCCAGATGTTCAAGGACGATCCGCGCGATGGCAAGATCGACCTTGGCGTGGGGGTCTACAAGGATGCCGCCGGCCTGACCCCTGTGATGCGGGCGGTGAAGGCTGCCGAGAAAAAGCTGTGGGAGGTGGAGGTTACCAAAAACTACACCGGCCTTGCCGGGGATCCTGCCTTTAACGCGGCGATGGTGCGGATGATCCTTGGTGATGGCTTTGCCGACCGTGCGGCATCGGTCGCGACACCGGGGGGCACCGGGGCGATACGTCAGGCGCTGGAACTGATCCGGCTGGCCAGCCCGGATGCGCGGATATGGCTGTCAAATCCAACATGGCCGAACCATCCGTCGATCATCAAATATCTGGGCATGGGAATGGCCGAATACCGCTATTTCGACAGCGCGACCGGGGGCATTGATTTTGACGGGCTGATGGCCGATCTGGCGGGTGTGACTGCGGGCGACGCGGTGCTGCTGCATGGCTGCTGCCATAACCCGACGGGGGCCAATCTGGACGCCGCGCAGTGGGCGCAGGTGGCGGAACTGCTGGCCGCAAAGGGCGCCATCCCCTTCGTCGACCTTGCCTATCAGGGCTTTGGCGACGGGCTGGAAGACGACGCCGCCGCCACGCGGATGATCGCTGCGCGGTTCCCTTAAGTTCTGATTGCCGCATCCTGTTCCAAGAATTTCGGCATCTACCGCGAACGCACCGGGGTTCTGATCGCGCTTGGCGATCCGGCCCGCCGGGCGGTGACACAGGCCAACCTGAATTACCTCAACCGCCAGAACTACAGCTTTCCCCCCGACCATGGCGCGCGGCTGGTGACAATGATCCTTGAGGATGATGCCTTGCGCGCCGACTGGAAGGCGGAACTGGAGGAGGTGCGGCAGAACATGCTGACCTTGCGCAAAACGCTGGCCGATGCCCTGCGCCTTGCCACCAATTCCGACCGCTATGATTTCGTGGCCCATCATCGCGGCATGTTCAGCCGCCTTGGCCTGACCGAAGCGCAGGTCGAAACCCTGCGCGCCGATCACGGCATCTATATGGTCAGCGACAGCCGCATCAACATCGCCGGGCTGAACGCGCGCACAGTGCCGATCCTCGCCGCCGCGATTGCCAAGGTGGCGGCGTAATCATGCATCTGGAAGGGTCATGCCATTGCAAGGCCGTCACCTTCACCGTCACGGCTTATGCGCCCTTTCCCTACATGCGCTGCTATTGCACCATCTGCCGCAAGACCGCAGGCGGCGGCGGATATGCGATCAACCTTGGCGCGCATTTCGCAACGCTGACGGTGACGGGCCGTGAACACATCCGCATCTATCGCGGCTATGCCACCGATGACACAGCGCACGTCGGCACGGCCGAGAGGCACTTTTGCGGCACCTGCGGATCGGCGCTCTGGGTCTGGGATGCGCGTTGGCCCGATCTTGTGCATCCGCATGCCTCGGCCATTGATACCCCCCTGCCGATCCCGCCCGAGAACGCGCATATCATGCTGCCCTTCAAGGCCGATTGGGTGGCGCCCCACATCCGCCCCGGTGATGCGCAGTTTGACGGCTATCCCGATTGCAGCCTTGCCGACTGGCACCGGCGGCGCGGGCTGGCGGATTGATTCTTTCGGGCACGCGGAACTATTCCTGCGCCGCCATCGTCATTCCCCTTAGGTGCGGCAAGAACTGCCCGCCGTTTGACAGGAGAGTGACCCATGACCCGCATGATGACCGCCGCCTTTGCCCTGATGCTTGCCGCCGGACAGACCCTTGCCGCCCCCGCCGTCACCACCGATTCCGCAAAAGGGCCGATCCTTGTGACCGAAGCCGGCATGACCCTTTACACCTTTGACAAGGACAGCGCGGGCGTATCGGTCTGCGAGGCCGATTGCGTCGCCAAATGGCCGATCCTTGCCGCCACCAAGGGCGATGTTGCCGACGGTGACTGGGCGATCATCGACCGGGCCGACGGTGCCAAGCAGTGGACCTATAAGGGCCTGCCGCTGTACACCTTTGTCACCGATGTTGCCGCCGGCGATATCACTGGTGACGGCAAGGGCGATGTCTGGCATGTGGCCCGCCCATAATCCGAAAGCGGCCTGATGACGGTTCTGGACCAGATCGAGGCTTCCGTTCCCGCCCTGCGGCGCTATGCGCATGCGCTGGTCCGGGACCGGGCGCGCGCCGATGATCTGGT
>JANNKX010000292.1:0-6703 GCA_031396505.1 Rhodobacterales bacterium | reverse complement strand
CGGGAATCCCGGCAGGATAAAGATGGCCCGCAAACCGCTTCCCCCCCCCAGCCCCACGCGCCGCATGCGCGGGTTCGAGGCCGCCGCCGGTTTCGTCAAGGACCCTGTGCGCGCTGTGGGTGAAAGTCGCGGCTTTGCCGTTGCACGCCTGCTGACCCATTGGGCGGAAATCGTGGGCGAAGAGCTGGCCCGCACCACGCGGCCCGTCAAGGTGGGCTATGGGCGCGAAGGGATGGGGGCCACGCTGACGCTGCTGACCACGTCCGCCCAAGCACCCATGGTGCAGATGGCCTTGCCGCGTATCAAGGAGCGCGTGAATGCCTGCTATGGCTATGCCGCGATTGCGCGGATCAGCGTGACGCAAACCGCCCCAACAGGTTTTGCCGAAGGACAGGTCGAATTCACGGCCGCGCCAAAGGTCGCCAAAGCCGTTGATCCCGCCATTCAGGCCGAGGCCAGCGCCACCGCCGCCGGCGTGCAGGACACATCATTGCGAGCGGCGCTTGAAAATCTGGCCCAGAATGTTCTATCTCGGCGCAAAGCAACGCAAAAAAGGCAGTGACCCCATGACATTTCATTTCAGCGCGTTTTTTCCGGCACTTGCCCTGACCATCGGCCTGTCGGCCCCACTGATGGCGCAAGAGGCCACGTCAGAGGCTGTGGTGACACCCGCGCCCAGCTATATGGCGCTTGGCCCGGCAGATGCAAAGGTCACGATCATCGAATACGCGTCCTTCACCTGCCCGCACTGCGCGAACTTTCACGAGGCCGTGTTCAAGCCGCTGAAGGCCGATTACATCGACACCGGCAAGGTGCGGTTCGAATTCCGCGAGGTGTATTTTGACCGCTATGGCCTGTGGGCCGCGATGACCGCGCGCTGCGGTGGCGATCTGCGGTTCTTCGGCGTGTCGGACATCCTGTTTTCAACACAACAGGAATGGGCGGGCACCGATGATGCAGGCACCGTGGTGGAAAACCTCAAACGCATCGGGCGCACGGTGGGGATGGATGATGCCGCACTGGACGTCTGCCTGAACGATGCGGGCATGGCGCAGGCGTTGGTCGCACAATACCAGACCAATTCGACGGCAGACGGGGTCGAGGGAACGCCAACGATTCTGATCAACGGCGAAAAGCATCCGAACATGTCTTACGCGGACCTGAAGCTGATCATCGACCCGCTTCTGGCCGAATAACGCCTGCACGGCGCGCCGAGCCTCCGGCGGGGATATTTCAGGACGGAGAATGATCAGCGGGTTGGCAGGTTTGCCAATGCGGTGTCAAAAGCCGTCCAATCGTTGATATGCAGGCGTACGGGCAAAGTCAGAACCTTTGTGCGATAGGCGGCGGGCAGGCGCACCGCGTCTTTTTCGGTGGTGACAAGTTGCGCGCCAAGCGATCCGGCATCGCGTTCGAGACGCGCCATCAGCGCATCCGTCAATGGCTGGTGATCATCCAGCGCCTGTGTGGCGGCAATGTCAGCGCCTTCGTGGCGCAGGGTCGCAAAGAACTTTTCCGGGTGACCAATGCCCGCAAAGGCCAGAACGCGGGCACCCGCCCATGACATACCCATCGGCAAGGGGCGCAATTCGCCCGTCATATGGGGTATCGTGATGGCATGGCCCAGACTGGCCGCAAGCCGTGTCTGGGCGTCCGCGCCGCCGATGGACAAAAGCAGGCTCGCGCGCGCAAGGCCCGTGGCCACAGGTTCACGCAGGGGCCCGGCCGGCAGGCACAACCCATTGCCGAACCCTTTGTCGGCATCGACCACGATGATCGACATATCCTTGATGACACCGGGGTTCTGGAACCCGTCATCCAGCAGGATCATATCCGCCCCCGGCGTTGCCGCGCGCACACCCGCCGCGCGATCACGCGCCACCCAAGTGGGCGCAAAGGCCGCAAGGAGAAGGGGTTCATCCCCCACATCCGCCGCAACATGGCGTTGCGGGTCAACCTGCACCGGCCCCGCCATCGCCCCGCCATGCCCGCGCGAGATGACATGTACGCGCAGGCCCATGTCCGCCAACCGCGCGATCAGGGCGATCGTCGTGGGCGTCTTGCCAGTGCCGCCAGCGTTCAGGTTGCCAACGCAAATCACCGGCACGCCCGCGCGAAAACCGGCCTGTGCCACCCTGTGCGCCGTAGCCATCGCATAAACGGCCCCCAACGGGCGCAGCAGCGTGGCAATGACACCGGGCGGGCGATACCAGAATGCGGGCGCGCGCATCAGCCTTCGCCATCCATCAACCGGCGGATCAAGGTCACCGCCTGCGCCGTCGCCTCGGCCCCTTCGCTGGTGACGGCCCATGCCGCTTGCGCCAAGCGCGCCGCGCGGTCAGGCGACAGCAGATCGGCCAGCGCCTCGGCCAGATCGGCGGCCGACGCGATGACGCGCGCCGCGCGCGCCGACCCCAGCCGCCCGCAGGCCGACCCGAACGCGCCCGCGCGCGGACCGTAAAGAATGGCCGACCCCAGTGCCGCCGGTTCCATCGGGTTGCGCAACGCGCCGTTGCCCGCAAGACTGCCCCCCAGAAACGTCACCGGGGCCAGCCTGTACCACAAGCCATATTCGTCCTGGCCCGGCCCATCGGCCAGATACACCTCGACCTCCGGACCCGGATTTTCATCCAGACTGCGCCGCGCCACGACCCAGCCCTCCTGCGTTTCCATCCGTGCGGCCAGCGTTTCGGCCCGGCGTGCGTTTTCGGGTGATACGATCAACAACAAACGATGGGCATAGCTTAGGCAGGCGCGGTGTGCAGCGATCACCGCGTCTTCTTCCGCCTCGGGCAGGCAGGCCGCAAACCACACCGGGCGCGCCATCAGGTCACGCGCAAGCGACACGCGTTCTGCCTCGGGCGCCGCCAGTGCCGCCGATTCTTCCTCCATCCGGCCCACGACCGTGACGGCCGACGGCGGTGCGCCCGCCTTGCGGAAGGCACGCGCCCCCGCCTCATCCAGCGTCAGCACATGCGCAAACGTCGACAGCACCGCCCGCATCAGCCCCGGAAACCAGCCGTCCCTTTCGCGCAACACATAGGGCGTGCGCCCGTCCACCATGATCACCGGCAGCTTGCGTTCGGCGCAGGCCTGAATCATCGCCGGACGCAGTTCACCGTCGTGAAACACCACGACCTCGGGCCGCCAGTGATCCAGAAATGCGCGCGCATCGCCCGGTATGTCGACGGGGGTTGGTTGCGCGATAAGGCCGTCACGCGGCAGCATCGGCACAGTGCCCGTCAGAACGACAGTCACGCCATCATCGTCCACCATCCTGCGGGCAAGTTCCACGATCCCTTGTGCTGCACCGTCGCCCGGCGCATGCAACCAGATCAGCCGCCCCGCCGGGCGCGCGGCGCGGGTCGTCACGGGCGTGGTCGCCTTGGCAGGGCGCAGATTGTAAAGGGTCAGTCCAAGGGAATAGGCCATGCAGGTCTGCGGGTTATTCCCCCAACTCCTCTGTCGCACCAGCCGGGGTCGCCTCGTCGCGCAACCGGTGGATATGCGCAATGTAATAGCGCGTATGCGCATTGTCGACCGTGCGCTGCGCCGCGGCCTTCCATGCCACAAATGCCGATGCGTAATCGGGAAACATGCCGACGATGTGGATATCGGACACATCCTTGAACACGTTCTTTGACGGGTCTGTCAGTTCGCCGCCAAAGACAAGGTGCAGGCGTTGTGGCATCGGTTCTCTCCAGGGTGCTGCGTTGCAGCAAGAGCATAGGGACGTGCACGGGGCCGGGTCAAGGACGCAAGGGAAATTGTCTTGAAGGGCCTGTCGACGAGGCCCGGGAAAACCGCTCCGGATCACTGACAAGCTGGGCTGGTGGCCGGGTAACATGTGATGCGGGCAGATCAAGCGGAACACCGGCTGTCCGGGTCTTGCGCGGCGCTTGCCATCGCTGGGGGGTTAACGGAAAAAGGGCCTCTCGGATCCGATCGAGTTGGTGAAAACACAAAGGTGGTGTGACCTGCCCCTCAGAAGTTAACACTTCCTGAACGGCAAAAGTTAACCCATTGAAATTGCATAAACAAAAAAGCGTCCCACGGTGGGACGCCTTGTTTTTACTGGACGAAAGGTGGTGCCGCTGAAGAGACTCGAACTCCCGACCCCATCATTACGAATGACGTGCTCTACCAACTGAGCTACAGCGGCCTGCCTTCCGGGCGTGCTGATAGCACCCCTTCCGCCGCAACGGTAGCCCTAATTTCACCCGCGCGGCACCGGTTCCGCGTCGATGAAATCATCCTCTGGCGGGCGCTCCACCGGCCCCGGCGCGGGCCCGCCAAGGATCAGCGGCAGCAATTCCGACCCTGTCGCACTTGGCCCCGCCCCTTCGGCCGGTTCGCGCCATGACAGCGTATCGAACCCGCCGCAGTTGTCGCATATCGGCCCCCATTGCACATGGATCGCCTGACATTTGTCGCAGCACCACTGCGGCCCGCGTGGCGCGGTGATGGCCTTGGCAAGCCAGCCCCGCACGACCGCCTCATCCGACCCCTCGCCCCGTTCAATCGCCGCCATCAGGGCCAGCGACCGTCCCGTCGGATGCCGCGTCGCCGTATCCGCCAACGCGCGCCGCGCCTGCGGAAAATCCTCGGCCGCAATGTTCAGTTCCGCCATCAGCATCCGGCTTTCGTCATGGTCTGGCCATGCAGAGATCAGATCGGCAAACCGTTTCACCCGGCGTTCTGCCGACTCCTCTGGCTCAATATCTGCAAAGGCGGCGGCAAGGTCCGGGTGTGGCTGCGCCGTCCATGCCTTTTTCAGGATGCGTATCGCGCCTTTCTTTTCGTCCTTTGCAATCATCGACCGTGCCGCCATTGCCGCTGCCGGGATCAGGTCGGGCGACAGTTTGTTTGCCTCGATCGCCGCCTCGCGCGCGTCCATGCTGGCCCCATCATCCATCACCGTGCGCGCCTCTTGCAGGGCCAGCACGGCATCGCGGCGTCGATAGACGTCTTTTGGCATCGCCCCGCCTTTCAGCTTGGCCCCCAAGGTGACGCGCGCGCCCTTCCAGTCGGCATGTTCCGACTGCAGTTTCAACAGCACGTCCTGCGTCTCCGCGTGTTTCGGTTTCAACGCAAACGCCTTTTCCGCCAGCTTGAGCGCAAGATCCGTATCCCCCTCGGCCAGCTTTTGCGCCAGCAGCCCGCGCACCCCCACGAACCGCGAGGCCGGGTCTGACAGCAATGCCTTGTAGGCTTCGGTCGCGCGTCGCGTGTCGCCCGCCGCATGTGCCGCCTGCGCCAACAGCAGCGTCGTCAGCCCCGGCCGGTCCAGATACTTCTCGGCCTTTTGGGCGCGTGCCAGTGCGAGCCGCCCCTCGCCCGACGCAATCGCCATCATCGCTTCTTCGGCGGCGGCATAGCCTTTGCGTTCGCGGTTACGGTCAAAATACCGCGAAATCGCTGTTTCATCGCCGTTCAGAAACCGCAGGACCGCCACGATAAAACCTATGGTCCGCATCACCAGCCACACCAGCGCCATCAGGATCATGATCGTAACCACTGCCTGCAATGGGCCCAGCATAAATTCGTATCCCGCAACCTGCACGCGCGCGCCGCCGCCGGTATCCAGCAGAACGCCCGCACCAATGGTCAGTCCGGCAATTGCGGCAACAAACAGAACAACCTTCAGAAAGGACCAAATCATCATTCGCCCCCAGCCGCCGCACGCAGCGCCTGCAGCGCGTCAAGGCCCGCCAGATGCAGGTCCACGCTTGCCATCCATGCGGCCATCGCGGCCAGCCCTTCGGGTGGCAGCCCCGCCAGTTCGGTTAGCGCATCTGCGGGCCGCCCTTGAGCGAGAATGGCTTCGGCGCGCGACAATACGGCATCCGGGTCGTCGCCTTCGCGCGGGGTCAATGACCGTGCCCCGGTTTGGCTGCGCAAGAAACTGCCAACCCGCGCGGACCAGCTTTCGCCCATGTTGGCGCGCTGCGATGCCTCCAGCGCCGTGCGGGCGGCGTCGGGGAAGGTGGTTTGCAAATCGGTGATAGTGGGCAATCCGGTTGCGGCGTTGTCCGTCAGCACGGCTGGAACGATCGCCGCGTCAAATGCAGACAGTGCCGATGCAAACGGCCCGCCCGCCTCAAGTGCGACTTCGATCTGGCGCAGGGCGGAACGCGCTTCGGCGCGCGCGGCATCGGCTTCGGCGCTTGTACGCAAGGCCTCGGCACGTTGTTCGGCCTCGCGCATGCGCGCCTCGGCGGCCTCTGCTGCGGCAGTGACATCTGCATTGTTGCCGGATGCGCCGCGCAGGGCCGCAACTTCGGCCTGCAGGGCGGCAATCGTTGCGGGCGACACACCAGACCCATCGGCGGGCAGCGCCTCAATCGCTGTCAGGCGGCCTTCAATGGCGGCGATGCGGTCAGACAGGCCCATGTCGTCAAAGGGCGCGGGGATCGCCGCCTCGACGGCGGCCAGTCGTGCGATCAGGGCCGGGTCGGTGGCAACGGGCACATCAAGTGCCGCGCCCAGTCGGGCAAGTTCGGCCTGTTGCGCCGCAATTGTCGCGGCCTGTTCGGTTACCGTTGCCTTGATCGCATCGGTGCCCTGCAACGGCCATCCCCCCGGCACCACCTGCGCCAGTCCGAAGCCGAATATTGCGGCAAGCGCCCCGCCAATCGCCGCAGGCACCCCCATACGCTGCACTGGTGCGGGCGGTGGTTCGCGGACCCCCGCCACCGATTCG
>JANNKX010000234.1:0-9390 GCA_031396505.1 Rhodobacterales bacterium | reverse complement strand
GCCGCGATACATCGGGCATGCTGCGCCAGCACCAGTTCGAAAAGGTTGAAATGGTGTCGATCACCACCCCCGACCAATCCTTGGCCGAACATGAACGCATGACAACCTGCGCCGAGAACATCCTGAAAAAGCTTGAACTTCCTTACCGCATCGTTGTCCTGTGCACCGGCGACATGGGCTTTGGCGCGACCAAAACCCATGATCTTGAGGTGTGGTTGCCCGGTCAGAACACCTACCGCGAAATCAGCTCGGTCTCCGTCTGCGGCGCGTTTCAGGCCCGCCGCATGAACGCCCGCTTCCGCCCCGCCGGTGGGGGCAAACCGGACTATGTGCATACCCTGAACGGGTCAGGCCTCGCCGTCGGGCGCACCCTGATTGCCGTTTTGGAAAACGGCCAGCAGGCCGATGGCTCCGTCACCCTGCCCGCCGTCCTGCACCCCTATATGGGTGGCGCCACCCGTATTCACGCCGACGGCACGCTGGGCTGACGCCTGCCCGTCCTGATGTGGCCGTGCAACACAACGCGCATCGCCCGCATCCCCCCGCTTGACCAAAAGTCGCGCAAGGTGAATACCTTGTGCCAAAGCGGCACGCGTCATGCCGTCATAAAAACCGCGCAGCAGGCCCAAGACGCACGGCCACAGGACACGAAAACCGCATGGTGCGCACCGTAACGGTCACCTATGCCATGGCGCCCACAAAAGCGGGTGATCGTCCCCTCATGGCCGACATTCACCTGCCAGACGGCCCCGCATCAGACCTGCTGGTCTGGCTCCACGCGGGCGGCTTTCGCACCGGGTCCCGCCTGCACCGCAACCACGCCGTCATCGCCCGCCGCTTTGCCCTGCACGGTATCGCCACCGCTTTTATCGACTACCGCCTTGCCCGTCCGCCTGCCGTGTTGCGCGCCAACACCGCCGCCATGCTGCCCGCCCTGCAGGCCGATGCCGCCGGAACCGACATGCCCGAAAGCTTTTGCGGCGCGCGCCCGCTGGCCGTGGTCGAAGATGCCTGCGCCTTCCTCTGCTTTGCCCAAAGCCAGTCTGTCGCATGGAACCTGTCGGGCACCTTTCTTGTTGGCGGCAGCTCCGCGGGTGCCATCTCCGCCCTCAACACCCTGTGGCTCCCCACCTTTCTCGGGTTGGAACGCCCCGCCATCAGCACGGTCTTTGCCTTTTCCGGCGGCTTTGTTTACCCCTCCTTCCGCCATGCCACCGGCGCGCGTGTCTATGCCATGCACAACCCCGCCGATATCCGCGTTCCCGTCGCATCCATCCGCCACCTTGCCGAAAGCACCACAAACAGCGATGATCCCGTGACACTCATCGAAGACGACCAGAACGCCCATGGCGATTTTCGCATGACACCCCAAGACCCCCTGCGTGATGCCATTGCCCGCATCGCCGCCTTTCACCGCAGCCCTGCCGCAAAAACACCGATCGCCCTGCCAAAACTGGAAACAAGGTCATGATGCTTGACTACGCCGAAGTCATCGAAACCAATGGCATCAAAGTGCCCTTCGTGCCCGCGATCATCACACCCAAGATCGAACGCCCGATGCGCAACAACCGCTATGAAGGCGGCGAGGCCGCAGCCCTGCGCCGCATCCTGCGCCCCGGCGACCGCGTGCTTGAACTGGGTGCAGGCATCGGCCTGTTGTCAACCCTGTCGGCCATGGTCACAGGCGTCGAACGCATCGTCGCGGTCGAGGCGAACCCCGATCTGATCCCGCTCATCCATGAAACGCACCGCCTGAACGGTGTGACCACCGTCGATCTGCGCAACGGCATCGCGGCAGCAGATGATGGCCACGATGTGCCGTTTTATCTGCGCAGCGATTTCTGGGCCTCGTCGATGGAGGCCACCTCGCGCCCCTACCTGCGCGAAGTGGCCCTGCCCTGCTTTGGCATCGCCAGCCTGATGGCCGATGTGAACCCCACCGTGATCGTCTGCGATATCGAAGGCGGCGAAGCGGGCCTTTTCGATGCCGTCGATATGTCCGGCGTGCGCGCCGTGGTGATCGAACTGCACCCCAAGGTCTATGGCATCCCCGCACGTGACCGCATTATTGCCACCCTTGCCGCCAAAGGCCTGCACCTTGCCGCAAGCAACGTCCCCGACAGCTCGGTACAGCTTTTGGAACGTCGCCCTGCCCTGCCCCGCACGCCTGCCACCTTTCTTCCCCCACGCGCCTTCCGGCCATGGCCCGTCACCGAGCCCCGCGTCTGCATCGCCACCTGCATGAAGGACGAAGGTCCCTTCATTCTGGAATGGGTCGCCTGGAACCACGCCATCGGTATCCGCGATATCGTCGTCTTTACCAATGATTGCACCGATGGCACCGACCTTATGCTTGATCGTTTGCAGGATTTGGGGCTGCTGACCCATCTGCCCAATCCCGCGCTTGGCTCTGGTGAAACCAAATTTCAGCCTGCCGCGCTGAACTATGCCCACCATCTGCGCGCCCTGCGCGACGCCGACTATTTCCTGTCCATCGACGTTGATGAATTCGTCAATGTCCGCACCGGCAATGGCACCATGGCCGAACTCATTGCCGCCGCAGGCTATTTCGACGTGCTGTCGATGTCCGAACTGAATCACGGCGCAAACAGCACCGAACATTTCGCCCCCGGCTGGGTCAAGGACCAGTTTCCCTTGCACCAGTCCGAACGCCCCGGCAGCTTCAAAGCACGGCGCGGCGTGAAAAGCCTCGTGCGCCTGTCCGAAAAGGTCGAACGCCTGCGCAATCATCGCCCCGACATGGCCGATGCCGGCAGCCCCGTGATCTGGCTCGATGGATCAGGCCGCCCGCAGCCCACCCTAGACGCCGACCGCTCCGAGAATGGCCATGATTGCCGTGGCACCTATGATCTGGTCAGCCTTGACCACTTCCCCCTGCGCGCGCTTGACAGCTATCTGGTCAAGATGTTCCGCGGCGATGTCGTGGTGCAGGGCAAACAGGTGTCGCAGAAATACTGGCGCACCCGCAACCAGAACGAGGCCGATACCTCCACCTTCACCCGTGCCGATGCCGCCGCCCGCGCCTTTCATCGCGACCATTTCGAAGGGGATACCCCCCTCATGGCCCTGCACACCGCCGCATGCGTGGCCCATGCCGCACGGATCGCCGCCCTGCGGAACGATCCCGCCTTTGCCGCGCGCCGCGAATGGGCCCTGCGTGACGCATGGTAGTCCGCGCCGTCATCCTGTTGCTGGCCACCGTCGCCTTTGGCATCGCGCCCTTTGTCACGACGCCGTTCCGGGGCTATGCCCCCGGCCTGTTTCCGGTCCTGATCGGGCGCCCGTCGATTCAGCCCGCGGGCTATGCCTTTTCGATCTGGGCGCTGATCTATCTGGCCCTGATCGGTCATGCCCTGTTCGGCCTGATCGCTCGCCGCACCGACACCGCATGGGACCGCGTGCGCATGCCGCTGGCCATATCCATCGTGATCGGGGCGTTCTGGCTGGCGATTGCCGCCGCCTATCCGATCACCGCAACGAACGGGATTTATCTGATGATGGCGATGGCGCTTATCGCGCTGTTTCAGGCCGACCCCGCACGCGACCCATGGTTGCTGACCACGCCGATTGCCCTCTATGCAGGCTGGTTGACGGCTGCCGCACAGGTGTCGCTTGGCGTCGTAATTGCAGGCTATGGCTGGCTGACGGACACCGAAAGTGCCGCCGCCATGCTGGCACTGGCGCTTGCCATCGCGGTCGTCGTGCAACTGCGCCGCCCACGCAGCCCCGAATACGGGCTGACCGTGATCTGGGCGCTGCTCGCCATCGTTCAAGTCAACTGGCAGCCAAACTTTACCGTGTCACTGCTTGCCATCGGCGGTATTGTCATCCTGATCATCACCATCTTGGGCGCATGTCGTCAGATCAAGACATGATCTGCTGTGCGTGCATGCACCAACATCACGCAATGTTTCAAAACCGTTAACGCGACCCCCTCAAAAAAAATCAACACGTTGATACTAAACAATAATATCAAAAATTGACCGCCGTCAATTCCGCCTCAGCCCTTTGGCTTGATCCCGTTGTCGATGTGCTTGCGCAACCGGCTTGGCGTATGGAACTTCTGGTTCTTGAACGGGTTGCGGTCGCCCTGTCCCCGAAACGTCAGGCGGATCGGTGTGCCCGGCATCTCGAAATGCTCACGCAAGCCGTTTACGAGGTAGCGGCGATAGCTGTCCGGCATCACGTCCGGATGGCTGCACATCGCGATA
Source organism: Rhodobacterales bacterium (assembly GCA_031396505.1). Lineage (GTDB taxonomy): Bacteria > Pseudomonadota > Alphaproteobacteria > Rhodobacterales > Rhodobacteraceae > JAAFHS01. The sequence continues at coordinate 5,158 of JANNKX010000234.1, read as the reverse complement.
AACCCCGGTGGCCGCGTCTTGACCTGCGTCATATACCGCAGCTTGATCCGGTGCCCGCCCGGTGCCGGTGGCGGATGCGCCTCGGTCATCGCCCCCAGCCAAGTGTTCAGCCGTGCCGTCGGAATACGCCGGTTCCACACGTCATGCGCTTTTCGAATGGCATCATGCAGCCGGTCAAGCCCACGCCCAGTTTTCGCGCTGACCGTTACCAAGGGCGCGCCCCGCAACTGCGGCAGCATCCGTTCGAACATTTCCTTCAGTTCCGCCAGCTTTTCCTGCTTTTCGTCCTCAAGATCCCACTTGTTGACCGCGATCACAATCGCCCGGCCCTCGGTTTCGGCAAAATCCGCGATGCGCAGATCCTGCACCTCGAACGGAATTTCCACATCCAGCAGCACCACCACCACCTCGGCAAAGCGCACGGCGCGAATGCCATCTGCCACCGACAGCTTTTCCAGCTTTTCCGAGATTCGCGCGCGCCTGCGCATCCCCGCCGTATCAAAAATCCGGATCGGCGTGCTCATCCAGTCCGCCCGCACCGAAATTGCATCCCGCGTGATCCCCGGTTCCGGCCCCGTCAGCAACCGGTCGTCCCCCAGTATCTTGTTGATCAGCGTCGATTTTCCCGCATTGGGCCGCCCGATCACCGCAATTTGCAACGGCTTTTTCACCGTCGGCCAATGCGCCTGCGGGTCCGCTTCATCCTCACTGCCTTCCGGCACGTCAATGTCCACATCCGGCGCGTCGGCTTCGGTGCGTTCCGCAAACTGATCCGCCAAGGGGCGCAGCAGGTGGTACAGATCGTCCAACCCCTCGCCATGCTCTGCCGACAGCCGCACGGGCTCGCCCAGCCCCAGCGACCACGCATCCAAGGCACCCGCGTCCCCCGCACTGCCTTCGGACTTGTTCACGCCAAGGATCACCTTCGCGCCCTTCTTGCGCAGGATTTCCGCGAAAATCTGATCATTCGCCGTCACACCCGCCCGCCCGTCGATCAGGAACAAGCTGATATCGGCCATCCCCACCGCGCGTTCCGTCAGCCGCCGCATCCGCCCTTGCAGGCTGTCATCCGTCACGTTTTCCAGACCCGCCGTGTCGATCACCGTGAACCGCAGATCAAACAGCCGTGCATCGCCCTCGCGCAGATCGCGCGTTACCCCCGGCTGGTCATCGACCAACGCCAGCTTGCGCCCCACAAGGCGGTTAAACAGCGTGGATTTGCCCACATTCGGGCGGCCAACGATGGCAAGGGTAAAGCTCATGGTGTTTTGCGTCCAACAGATAAGCCTGTCGCCTTACACCGCATGCGCGTCAGCGGAAAGCCAGAAGTTGCCCGTTCTGCGACACCACGTAAAGAACGCCGCCCGCCAGCGCGGGCTGGCTTGCAGCCCCTCCCGGCAATGCAACTGTGCCCAACGATGCCCCGCTTGCCGGATCAAAGAACCGCAGCGCCCCGTCACCCGATGCGATCACAAGCCGCCCACCCGCCAGAACCGGCCCGTAATGCGGCACGATCGCCTCGCGCTTGCGCACCTTCTCCGCGTCGTAATACGGCATCTGCACCGCCCAGATCGTGGCCCCTGTCGCCTGATCCAGTCGTACCAGCAGGCCCTCGTCATTCACCATGAACACCGATCCGCCCGTCACCAGCAAGGGGCCAACCGCCCCCTCCGGCGCAGCCCAGATCTGCGTGCCCCCCGATGTCGACAGCGCGAGCGTGCGCCCCGCCGAGGTGCCCACGTAGACCACGCCACCCTCGATCACCGGATCGCCCGTCACATCGCCCAAGGCCGCATAGGCCCGGCCCAACCGCTGACCCGCCACCGGGGCCGACCATGCCTGCGTGCCGCCACCCTTCAACACCGCCGTCACCACACCGCTGGCAAAGGGAAACACCACCGCGCGCCCGTCGACGCCGGGTGCAGCCGCACTATAGGCCCCCACAGCCGATGGCAGGCCCGCCACCGTCCAGTTCACCGTGCCATCCGCCGCCGAAATCGACCATGACGATCCGTCGCGCCCGGCCACGAACACATCCGTGCCATCCGTCGCAGGCGCACCCGTGAACGATACATCCAGCCGCTGCCGCCATGCCACCGCCCCCGACGCAGGATCAAACGCCACAACCTCGCCATAAGGCGTTGTCGCAAACACGCGGCCCGCGCCATAGGCCAGACCGCCACCCGAAATCTCGCCACCCCGGTCAAATCCCGCCGTCAGGTCCGCCGCCCACAGCCGCCCACCGTTGGTTGCCGTCGCCACCAGTTGTGACGCCGCATCAATCGTGAACACGCGCCCGTCCGCCACCACCGGCGACGCCGAAATCCGCGCCCGGCGGCTGTTGCCCGTGCCGATATTTGCGGCAAACAGCAATTGCGGCGATGCTGACAGGCTGCCATGCGGTTGTTGATGCGCCGCTGTGCCACCCCGGTGCGTCCAGCTTGCATTCGCCGATGCCCCCGGCACACCAATCGGCACTGATTGATTTTCGGGCCGGTCCCCCGGCGCCACCGGGGCCGCCGCACCCTCAACCGGAACGGACGCTGCCAGATCGGTGCGCACCGCAAACCGCTCGCCCTGCAGGATCACTTCCTTTTCGGCACAGGCCGCAAGGGCCATGACCATGGCCAGCCCCGTCAGTTGAACCTTCACCGCTGAAATCCCCACGCTGGTCATCCCTGCCCGTTTGTTTCGGGCAGCGTGCCGCCCAATGCCACGATCATCTGTTCCGCCCGGCGGCGCAAGCCCGCGCTTGCATCCTGATCCTGCAAAAGTGCCGTCAGCGCGGCAATCGCGTCATCCGGTTTACCCTCTTCAATCAACAGAATTGCCAGTTGTTCCGCCGCCAGCGCCCGGTAAGGCCGCCCCGCCACCGCAATACCGTCCAGGGCGCTGCGGCGTTCGGCCAGCGGCATATCCGCGCCGGCAACAATCACCCGGCGCAGCACCGCCAGATCGCGGTACAGCGGCGACAGATCGGCATTCGCCGCCACCGCGTCCAGTGCCGCCAGCGTGCCTGCCTTGTCGCTTTCCGGGTCGGTTGACAGCATCAGGCCCAGAAGGCCCGCCTGTTCCTCGGTCGCGGGCACGTCTTTCAATGCCGCCATCCGTTCTTCGGTGGCCCCCAGATCCAGCGCGTCCGTGACAGCATCACCAAAGGCCTGCGCACGGTTTTCGGCTTGCGTGCGCTGCCACTGGGTAAACGCCGTCCCCCCCACGATGCCAACCACGATGACAACGCCAATCCAGCCGTATTTGCGGAACATCGCAAAAAGTTTGTCGCGGCGCACCTCTTCGGTCACCTCGTCAATAAAACTTTCGTTATTGCTCACGCCTGCCTCCGTTTGTTGACAGATGTCTTACACGGGATGCCCCCGTCTTGCCAAGGGCGGGTGCGCGCACACAGCGCCTGTCGCACCCCGCCTGTTGCGGAGGATGGGCATTATTGCCCGTCTTCCCCGATTAACACTGTTCATACAATATTTCAAAAGTCTTAACACGCGGCCGTTTTAGAAAGTCATGATATTGAAAAATATATGAAATATCAAAAATTGACAGCCGTCAATTTTCGTCAAAACCGCCCCGTTGCCGCCTGCCAGATCAACCTGCCACGCCGCGTCACCTCGGCCAGCCCCATCCGCCCGTCTGCGACGACCGACGGATCACGTACCACCTGGCGCAACAGCCCCGCCGCCTGCCACCCCGCCAGCAGTGCAGGCCCCCTTGGTCCGCCGCGTCGTGCGGCATCCAACCGCGCCAGCCCCCGCGCGGCCAACGCGCCCACCGCCTCGGCCCGCCCATCCACCAACGGCACGCGCCCCCGCGCCTCCAGCTCGGGCACCGCCATCAGATAGGCAGCCAACCCCGCCGCCCAGCCAAGCCCGCGCGCCACAGGCTCCATCGCCTCCGGCGCGCCAGTGGCCCTCGCCGCCAGCCACATCAACCCCGCCGCGGTTTCCTCAAGGTACGCATCCAGCGCCGCGTGATCTGCATGGGCCTCGCGGTAAATGTCCCAGCGCCGCGCCGCGACTAGCCGGTCCATCACATCCACCGGCAGACCCGCGTCCGCGATCAGATCGTGCAGCGGCCCCGCCACCTCATGCGCGCGGCGCGGGGCCTCCGGCACATCGCGCCACCATTGCAGCCGCATCTCGGCAATCATCGGCTCGCGCGTCACCCAAGGTGCGCGCGCCACTTCCAGATTGAACGCATACAGCACAAACAGCCGCCCGCGCAGCGCCACCGGGGCCGCCATCACCGCCGCAAACCGATCCGGGTCGCCGCGTGCAACAATCCCGGCGCAAGCATCAACAGACATGCACAGGCGCGCCGATATCGCGGATCAGCTTCCACTGGATCGCATCCAGAAGGGCCTCGAAACTCGCGTCAACAATATTGGCCGACACCCCCACCGTGGACCAGCGCCGCCCTTGGGCATCCTCTGAATCGATGATGACCCGCGTTACGGCTTCGGTGCCCCCTTGGGTGATGCGCACCTTGAAATCCACCAGCCGCAGGTCGTTGATGCAGTCCTGATACGGCCCCAGATCCTTGGCCAAGGCTTTTGCCAGCGCGTTCACCGGGCCGCGATCGGTGCCGGTTTCGTCCATGCTTTCACTGACCGACAGCATCTTTTTATCGCCGATCTTGACCACGACAACCGCTTCCGACAGGCTGACCATGCGGTCGTATTTGTTCTTCCGCCGCTCCACCGTGACGCGGTACCGCTTCACCTCGAAGAAATCCGGGCACAGGCCAAGTTCCCGCCGCGCCACCAGTTCGAACGAGGCCTGTGCTGCATCATAGGCATAGCCCTGATCCTCGCGCGCCTTCACGATCTCCAGGATACGGCCCAGACGCGCATCCCCCGGTTCTACCTCCAGCCCCGCCGCAATCAGCGTGGCGCGCAGGTTCGATTGCCCCGCTTGATTTGACATCGGGATGATGCGCGCATTTCCCACGGTTTCGGGCGGGATGTGTTCGTATGTGCTGGGGTCTTTCAGAATCGCACTCGCATGCAGCCCCGCCTTATGGGCAAACGCACTTGCACCCACATAGGGGGCCGCGCGCAGGGGCACGCGGTTCAGGATATCATCCAGCATGCGGCTGGTGCGGGTCAGGTTCGCCAACGCATCCGGCGTGACCCCGAAGTCGAACC
>JANNKX010000205.1:0-6600 GCA_031396505.1 Rhodobacterales bacterium | reverse complement strand
GCAATGCGCAAACAATGCCGTTGCGCGCGTGGGCCCGTCGGGCAATTCAAGGCGGCCCACCAGTTTATGCCCGCCCTCACCAGTGAATTCGAATGTTTCGCGTGCCATCGGGGCCCCTTTCCGCAAGGCAACACCATAGCGCCTGATCGCACCGCTATGGGGTTTGTAACGCAGTCGTCACGCATCTGTGTCAGCGCCTTAGGCGCTGAGCGCCGGATCAAACGGGTATGTCGTCAGGTTTTCATGCCCCGTCTCGGTAATCAGAACCTGTTCTTCCAGCTTGATCGAAAAATCCCCGCCTTCAGGGCTGACCAAAGCCTCGACGCACAGCACCATCCCCGGTTCCAGCGCCACGTCAAACGCGCCTTCCGCCCAGCCTTCTGGGTAGGGCACATAGGGCCATTCATCGCACAAGCCGACCCCGTGCATCCGGCAGGAATATTTCTGCCTGTCATACTGCGCATCCAACACATGCCCGCCATGTACCAGTTCGCGGATCGTCACGCCCGGCTTCAACAACGCCATGTTTGTCGCGATATGGTCGCGCGCATGGCGCATCGCGGCCACCATATCCGCGCGTGGGCGCTGGTCGCCAATCCACCATGTCCGGCTGATATCAATGCAGAACCCGTAAGCCCCGATGAGGTCGGTATCAAACGCCACGATCTCGTTCATCTGAATGATCCGCGGCCCGCATTCCTTGAACCACGGGTTCGTGCGCGGCCCCGATGCCAGAAGCCGCGTCTCGATCCATTCCCCCCCGCGCCGGATATTGCCCGCATGCAGATGCGCCCACACGTCATCTTCCGACATGTTGCCCCGTGGAACCCCCTCACGCGCCGCAACCTCCATCTCTGCAATCGCCGCCTCGCACGCATGATGCGCGCACCGCATCGCGAGGATTTCATCTGGCCCCTTTACCGCCCGCGTGCGTTCGGTGACCACCTCGCCCTCCAGCACATCGAACCCGGCCCGCTCCAGTGCGCGCAAGCCATGCACCATGATCTTGTCCACTGCGATGCGCATGTTCGTGCCCGCATGCGCTGCCATCACCTCCGTCACCTGCGCCGCAAATGACCGCGCATCCTGTTCCGTGTTATCCCCGTTGGTGTTGTAGAAAAACGCAGCCCCCGACCGCAGTTCCGCCACCCGCGGGTTAAAGCTGACCAAAAATGGCGCATTCTTGTATTCCCACATCACCATATGCCCATCCGCGCATAACAGGCAGGCGCGGAACGGGTTGTGGCTGTTCCACAACTGCATGTTCGTGGTGTCCGTCGCATAACGGATGTTCAGCGGATCAAACATCAGCAACCCGCCAATATCGCGGTCCACCAGGCTTTGCGTCAGCCGCCGCCAGCGATAATCGCGCATCGCGTCAAGGTCCGGCAACACCAGCCCCGCCTCCGCCCATTCCCGAAATGCAAGCTGCGTTGGTCCGATTTCCACCCGGTCATTATCGTTGGGCGAACCATCCCCCAGCGTCGCCCCGCGCGTCGGATCGATCTTGCGGCGCGTGGCATATGGCTGGTTCATCTCGCACCCCCGTTTTGGCCAAATCGTCCTGCCGATTCCGACACCACGCTATCCCACAGCCGACGACACGCGTGTCGCAAATGGCTTTAAAGCGGATCACCTTCAATCTGATTCAGATTGAAGATGATCCAAGACAAGAACCACCTGTGAATGCCCGCGTGTCACCGCATCCCGGCATCCCGCCGTCAGATCAAGGCCCGCCTCCCGCGCCGTTGTGGTGATATCCAGCATCCCCAAGACCGTGTGAAACAGATTGTCATGTGACAGCGCCGCATCCGCGTTCTGGTCAAAACAGCCTTTCGTCACCCCAAGTGCCGCTTCCGCCGCAGGCGATACCCATGTCAGCATCGGCACCTTTGTCTGCTGATCCGGGGCCATGAAATAGGGTGCGGCGTGCAGATACAGCCCCGCCTCGCCCAGACTTTCGCCATGATCCGACGCATAAATCATCATCGGGATGATATCCGTCTCGGCCGCCAGCCGATCAATCACCTGACCCAGAAACCAATCCGTAAAGGCAACCGTGTTGTCATAGGCATTGACGATTTCATCAGCCGTGCATTTGCCCAGCTCTCCCGTGTCGCACGCCGGCTGAAACGGGGCGCGGTCCGCCGAATAGCGCAGATAATATGATGGCCCATGGCTGCCGATTGTATGCAGCACGATGACCGTGTTCTGCGTGATCTTCGGCAGTTCCGCCGCCAGACGTTGCAACAGGATGCGGTCGTCGCATTCGCCCGTCGGGCAGATGTCCGGGTCCGTTCCCACCGACAACGCGACTTCACCCATCCGCTTGGCCACATGCTGCGATCCCGTATTGTTATCCAGCCAAAGTGTCTGAAACCCCGCATGGCCCAGCACATCCATCAGGTTTTCCCGTCCCAGAGCCGCCTCCAGCGAATAATCCCCCCGCCCATACCCCGAAAACATGCACGGTACCGATACCGCCGTCGATGTGCCGCAACTGGATACATCTGTGAAATAGGTGATGTCGCGCGCCGCCAGTTCCGGGTTCGTGTCCCGTGCGTATCCCCCCAGCGACCAGTTCTGCGCCCGGCTCGTCTCGCCCACGATGATCACCGCCACCACCGGCTTTGTCGCCGCAGCCAGCCTTGGGCCTGCCGCTGCATCCGTCCCGTATGGCGCCACAGTCAGGTTTTGCGTCTGCATCATCAACCGCGCATAGCGCACCGCCCCCGAAAGCGGCGCCCCCGGCTGAAAGCTTGCCATCATCTCTTTCCGTTCGCGAAGGATCGACGCAAATTGCGCGTAATCCGTCAACAGCAACCCCAGACACAGCGCAAAACTTGCCACCCCGATCCCGGTATTGCGCAGCGTCTTGCCCCAGAACCCTTCTCGCGTCAGCGGCACGAAAATCACCGCCAGCACCGGCAATAGGCCAAACATTACCATGTCACCCAACAGGCCCATCGTCATCAGATGCTTGGCCTCATTGGATGTTGTGCTGGCCACATTCTGTATCATCTCGCGGTCAACCACGATGCCGTAAGTTTCCTGAAAATGCGATGCCCCCGCCGCAATCAATAACACCACCACCAGATAGGGCTTCACCAACCAGCGCTGTGTGAACATCATCGACAGCGAAAACATCAACAGCAAGATTGCCGCCCCAAATGTCACCAGCGCCACGCCGTCGCCCGCAAAGATGCGCCTCGCATGACCCCAAAATGTCGCGTTCGCGGTGGCTAGAACGAACAGGCAGACGGCAAGGGTCAGAACGGACGCACGGATGGTGCGGGGCGGGGATAACGTCATGGGGATGCTCGGTTGTGGGTGCAGGCTCTGCTGCGTTGGTCCCCAACTAACCCAGCGTGCGCGCAGCGCTATCCGCCCGGCGGAGCAGGCGTGCGCCCTGCAACCAAAGTATGATGCCGTTCGCGCGGCCTTTTGCGCCTGTCCGACACGATGATCGCTACCGTTCTTGCGGCATGCGTTCTATGACGTTGCCATGACCGCGGTTTTGCAATCCCATCTGCCCTTCGCCCCTTGGATGGACCCCCGCACCAGCCGTCTGCCCGGTGTGGTGCCGCTCGAGGGCGATCACTGGCTGCGCGTTGATGATGCCTTTGCCGGGCAGATGGCCCTGCGTGACGGCCTGATCGCCGATGTGCCTGCCACCGTGCACGATCTGCGCCCCAACGGTCGTGATCCGGCGCATGAGTTGTACGCCATGATCCTGCACCACCTGACAACGCAACCGGGCTACCGCCTTGATGCCGCCTGCGCGACCCGCCCCGATGGCGTGACCGTGCCGCTTGATCCCGCGCATCCCCTGCTGACCCTTGGCCGTCTGGTGCAAGAGGATCTGTGCATTCTGACGCCGCAAGGTGACGAACATGTGCTTTCGGGCGCGATCCTGTGCTTTCCCGCCAGTTGGACCCTCGCCCAGAAGATCGGGCGCCCCCTGACGGGCATCCATACCCCGGTCGCCAGCTATGATGCGCGCATCGCCACATCGGTGCAGCGCATGTTCAACGCCATTCGTGTCGAACAGCCGCTTTGGCGCGGCAATGCGTTGCTTTATGATGACCCGACCTTGCACCAACCCCGGACCGAGGGCGCACGGCGCCCGCGTCCGGTGGCCAAAACCTTTGTCCGCTCTGAACGCCAATGCCTGTTGCGCCTTCCCGTGACGCGGGCGGTGGTGTTCACCATCCATACCTATGTCGTGGCGCGCAGCACCCTGTCACCGCAGGCCGAGGCCGCGATTCTGGCGCTGCACCCCTAAAGCCTGTGATCCGCCCTCGCCGGAGCCGTGTTTCAGAACAACGCCAGCACCTGTTGCGCAGCCGCTGTTTCGGCAACCGTCGTGAACAAACCGGCGATCGCAATAAAATGCATCGCCGTGCGCAGGCCAAGGCCCGGTGTCGGTGCGGTCGGGCCTTCCCAACACAGCGCCGCGCGCGTCGCAGCGATTGCTGCCTCGGACGGTTGGATCGGCGCAAGCCGCGCAGGCCTTGCGCGACGCGCGCTGACAATCAACAGATGGGTCGGATAGGCGGGACGCACGACGCAGCCATCTGTCATCGCGCGTGACCGGGTTCGGCACGCCGTGCGGCCGGGCGTCAAAGCAAAGTGCCGGACCGGCCGTATCTTTGGCCGGTGCGCCGCTTCTTCCCGCGCCAACATCAGCAGGGCACCGTTGGTGTCCTGCACTGCGATGTCACTGCGCAATGTGTCCGGCATCGCCGTCGCAGATGTCAGGTGGTCAACTGAAAACACGTCGGCCAAAGATGACGATGCGCGCTGTCCTTCGGTCAGGAACGAGAACGCAAACTGTGGCTGAACACGATACGAGAAATGAACAACAGGTGTCTCATCAACGTGGGTCATGGCGGCTTCTCCGCTGGTTTCTCCCGTCAGGATTGTGCTTAATGCCGTCAAGATTGTGGCGCGAATGCGTTGATATCTGGCCGGGCCGCCATGATCGTTTCGCATTGCACCATGAACAGAACATGCAACGTCAGTTCGCGCCACGTTCTGCGCGGCAATTCCGGCCCCCCGTTTTGGCAGATATGTCGATCGCGAAATGTTTAAAAAAGCCTTAAAGTCGGGGCCTAAAAAATTCTTAAGTATATGAATTTAAACACTAAAGTGTAAAATTGACAGCCGTCAATTCTTGCGATCCGCAATGAAAAAGGGCACCCGCAGGCGCCCTTTGGTCTCGCAGGATGGGCTATCTGCCCATCATCCGCCTTAGCAGGAATAATACATCTGGTATTCAATCGGATGCGGCGTGTGTTCATAGGCGTAAACCTCTTCCCACTTCAACGCCATGTAGCCTTCCAGTTGATCCTTGGTGAACACATCCCCCGCCAGCAGGAATGCATGATCCTTCTCCAATTCTTGCAGCGCCTCACGCAGGCTTCCGCAAACGGTCGGGATTTCTGCCAGCTCTTCGGGCGGCAGATCATACAGGTCCTTGTCCGATGCCGGGCCCGGATCGATCTTGTTCTTGATCCCGTCAAGGCCTGCCATCAGCAATGCTGCAAACGCCAGATAGGGGTTGGCCGACGGATCTGGGAACCGTGCCTCAACTCGTTTGGCCTTGGGGCTTTCGGTCCACGGAATCCGCACGGCGCCCGAACGGTTGCGCGCCGAATACGCCAGCAGAACCGGTGCCTCGAACCCCGGGATCAGGCGTTTGTAGCTGTTGGTGCCGGGGTTGGTCAGCGCGTTCAGGGCTTTGGCATGCTTGATGATGCCGCCAATGAAATACAGCGCTTCCTGGCTCAGATCGGCATACTTGTCGCCCGCAAACAGCGGCTTGCCGCCCTTCCAGATCGACATGTTGACATGCATGCCCGACCCGTTGTCGCCCTTCATGGGCTTGGGCATAAACGTGACCGTCTTGCCATAGGCGTGCGCCACGTTGTGGATCACGTACTTGTACTTCTGGATGTTGTCGGCCTGTTCAACCAGACCGCCAAAGATCATCCCCAACTCGTGCTGGCAGGTCGCGACCTCGTGGTGATGCTTGTCAACCTTGATGCCCATGCGTTTCATCGTGGACAGCATCTCGCCGCGGATATCCTGGGCCTCGTCCACCGGGTTGACCGGGAAATAGCCGCCCTTGTGGCCCGCGCGGTGACCATAATTGCCGCCTTCCGTCACGGTATCAGTGTTCCATGCGGCTGCCTCCGCATCAATCTCGTATGAGACTTTGCGCGGTGTTACCGAATAACGCACGTCATCGAACAGGAAGAACTCCGCTTCCGGCCCGAAATATGCCGCGTCCCCAATGCCTGACGATTTCAGATAGGCTTCCGCCTTCAACGCCGTCTGGCGTGGGCAACGGCTGTAGGCCTCGTTCGTGTCAGGCTCCACCACCACGCAGTGCACGCACATGGTTTTTTCCGCATAAAACGGGTCGATATAGACCGACGCCGGATCAGGGATCAGCTTCATGTCGGACTGATCGATCGACTTCCAGCCCGCGATCGACGATCCGTCGAACATAAAGCCTTCTTCAAAGAAATCCTCGTCCACCAGATCGGCCACCAGCGTCACATGCTGCAGCTTGCCAATCGGGTCTGTGAAACG
>JANNKX010000106.1:0-3668 GCA_031396505.1 Rhodobacterales bacterium | reverse complement strand
CGCAGTTTGCCTGTTCCTGGGACTTGCCTGCCAATGCGGACAGGGCCGAGGCTTTGGTGCGGCAGGCTGCGGCAACGGGGGCGCAGGTGATCCTGATCCAGGAGTTGTTCGCGGCCCCCTATTTCTGCATCGAACAGCATTCGCAGTATTTTGACCTCGCCCAGCCGATGGACGGGCATCCGTTGATCGCGCGGTTTGCAGATCTTGCACGCGAACTGGGGGTTGTGATTCCGGTGTCATTCTTTGAACGCGCGGGGCAGGCGCATTTCAATTCCGTGGCGATGGTCGATGCGAATGGGCGCATCATGGGGCACTACCGCAAAAGCCATATCCCGCAGGGGCCGGGTTATGAGGAGAAATACTATTTCTCGAACGGCGATACCGGGTTTCGCGTCTGGGATACCGCCTTCGGGCGGATTGGCGTGGGCATCTGCTGGGATCAGTGGTTTCCCGAATGCGCGCGGGCGATGGCGCTGATGGGGGCAGAGGTGTTGCTGTATCCGACTGCGATCGGATCCGAACCGCCAAGTCCGGGCTATGACAGCCAGCCGCATTGGGAAATGGTGATGCGCGGGCATGCGGCGGCCAATATCATGCCGGTGATTGCCTCAAACCGGATCGGCACTGAGATTGCCCCGGACGGGCGCGCGGTGACATTCTATGGATCAAGTTTCATCGCCGATCATACCGGGCAACTGATGGCCAAGGCCGCGCGCGATGCACAAGAGGTACTGGTGCACCGGTTTGATCTGGATGCGATTGCCGCATTGCGCGCCTCATGGGGGCTGTTCCGGGACCGACGTCCCGAAATCTATGGGGCGGTCGCCACGGTTGACGGGCGGGTTTGACCGCCCGTCACGCCGTCAACGGTGGCGCACGTCCACATAGTCGCGCTTTTCCGGCCCGATATACAACTGGCGCGGGCGACCGATCTTTTGCGTCGGGTCGGCGATCATTTCCTTCCACTGCGAAATCCACCCCACCGTGCGCGACAGCGCAAAGATCGGCGTGAACATCGCGGTCGGGAACCCCATCGCGTCGAGGATGATGCCGGAATAGAAGTCAACATTCGGGTACAGCTTTTTGGACACGAAGTAATCGTCCTGCAGGGCAATCCGCTCCAGCTCCTTGGCCACCTGCAGCGTCGGATTGTTGTGGATGCCCATCAGTTCCAGCACCTCGTCGGCGCTTTCCTTCATCACCTTGGCGCGCGGATCGAAGTTCTTGTAAACCCGGTGGCCAAAGCCCATCAGCCGGAAGCCCGAGGTCTTGTCCTTGGCCTTGGCGATGTATTCGGGAATCCGGTCAACCGTGCCGATTTCGCGCAGCATCTCAAGACAGGCCTGATTGGCACCGCCATGCGCAGGCCCCCACAGGCAGGCGATGCCCGCAGCAATGCAAGCGAAAGGGTTGGCCCCCGACGATCCGGCCAGACGCACGGTGGAGGTGGAGGCGTTTTGTTCATGATCTGCGTGCAGCATCATGATGCGGTCCATTGCCTTTGCCAGAACTGGGTTCGGTTCATAATCCTCGGCCGGAACGGAAAAGCACATGTGCAGGAAGTTTGCCGCGTAATCGAGCTTGTTCTTCGGATATACGAAGGGCTGACCGATGGAATATTTGTAGGCCATGGCGGCAATCGTCGGCAGTTTTGCGATCATGCGGATGGCCGCAACTTCGCGCTGCCAGGGATCGTTGATATCGGTACTGTCGTGGTAGAACGCGGCCATGGCACCCACGACACCCACCATCGTGGCCATCGGATGCGCATCGCGGCGGAAGCCACGGAAGAAGTAGTGCATCTGTTCATGCACCATGGTGTGATTGGTCACGCGCGCGTTAAAATCGGCAAGCTGTGCCGCGGTTGGCAACTCACCATACAGCAGCAGAAAGCACACCTCGAGATAGGTGGACTTCTCGGCCAGCTGGTCAATCGGATAGCCGCGATGCAGCAATTCGCCCAAATCTCCGTCGATGAAGGTGATGGCACTTTCACAGGCGGCGGTCGAGGTAAAGCCGGGGTCGTAAGTGAACACATCCCCTTCGGCATACAGCTTGCGGATATCCAGCACATCCGGCCCGAGCGTGGGCGATTGGATCGGCAGGTCGATGGATTTGCCGCCAAAGGTCAGCTTTGCGGTTTTCGTGGCCTTGTCCATGTCGTCCCCCTTTTGAGGCGCGCGTACGCGGGTAGGGCGGAGGCGGGTGCATCAGGCAGCGGCATCCCGGATCCGCGAAATTGTCTCAGCTTGACCGATGACTAGCATCATGTCGTAAACGCTTGGTGTCACTGTTCGACCAGCGAGGGCTGCACGCAACGGGGCGGCGAGTTTGCCAAATCCGATCCCGTATTTTGCGGCCACGTCTGCCAGAATGACTTCGAGTGCGTCCTTTGTCCACTGTGCAGTTTGCAGGCGCGGCGTCAAGTCACGCAGTATGCCACGGGATACCGGATCTAGCATTATTGCTGCGGAATCGTCGGCAACGATAGGCCGTGAGGCGAGCATAAATTCTGCTTTATCAATCAGTTCTGCAAATGTCTTGGCGCGGTCCTTGACGCAGTAAAGGCCACGTTCAAGGCGATCACGCTGTATTTCAGTCAGGGGTAAATGCCCCGATACGGTCAGAAACAGGGTCAGTTCACGCAGCAGCGCAGCATTTTCAGTCACGGCGATGTGTTGGCCGCAGATGTTTTCCAGTTTCTTGAAATCGAGCCGTGCCGGCGCGCGGCCGATGCCGGGAAAGTCGAACCATTCCATTGCCTGCGCGCTGGTAAAGAACTCATCATCGCCATGCGACCAGCCAAGGCGGGACAGGTAGTTGCGCATGCCAGCCGCCGGGTAGCCCTGCAACTGATAGTCGCCCACGGCGGTGGCACCATGGCGTTTGGACAGCTTTTTGCCGTCTGGCCCGTGGATCAGGGGAATATGGGCCCAGACCGGAATATCCCAGCCCATCGCATCATAGACCATCTGCTGGCGTGCGGCGTTGTTCAGGTGATCGTCGCCCCGAATGACATGTGTGACCCCCATGTCATGATCATCGACCACCACGGCCAGCATGTAGGTGGGCGTGCCGTCTGACCGCAGCACGACCATATCATCCAGCGTATCATTGCGGATGATCACGCGGCCCTGCACCTGATCAGCGATCACGGTTTCACCGACGCGCGGGGCCTTCATGCGGATGACGTAGGGCGCTTCCGGATAGGATGCGGGAGCGGCGTCGCGCCACGGGCTGAGGAAGACAGCATAACTTGCGCCTGCGGCCTCTTTGTCAGCGCGAAAGGCCGCGATTTCGTCTTGCGTGGAAAAGCACTTGTAGGCGGTGCCGCGGCCCAGCATTTCATGCGCCACAGCGGCATGGCGGGCGCGTTGTTCAAACTGGCTGACGGCATCACCATCCCAGTCAAGGCCAAGCCATTGCAACCCTGTGATGATGGCGGCCGCTGCGGCGGGCGTATAACGCTCGCGGTCGGTATCTTCGATCCGCAGCAGGAACTTGCCGCCCCGGCCGCGCGCATACAGCCAGTTGAACAGCGCCGTGCGCGCACCCCCAATGTGCAGATCGCCCGTGGGCGAGGGGGCAAAGCGGGTGACGACCTGTTTGGTCATGTGCGTTAACCTTTCAGAAACCATGCTGGGGCTAGCGTCGTGTAGGCAATCGCG
>JANNKX010000101.1:0-5285 GCA_031396505.1 Rhodobacterales bacterium | reverse complement strand
ACTGACATGGCGTACCGCATCACCACCGGCAGCCGGGCGGGCACCATCAGCAGCATCGCCATGCTGTGCCTGATCGGCGTTGGCCTGATCCTGCCCGCCTTCGCCTCGCGCAGCCTGATACAGGATATGTTCTTTATCCTGACGATGCTGACGCTGGCGCAGTTGTGGAACCTGCTGGCGGGGTATGGCGGGCTGGTATCGGTGGGCCAGCAGGCCTTTGTCGGCATCGGGGCCTATGCGATGTTTGCGGGCGTCATCCTGTGGGGCTGGGACCCGGTCCCCGCGATTTTGCTGGGCGGTGTTGCGGCATTGGCGCTGTCGATCCCGACCGCGTTTTTCGCGTTTCGCCTGCAAGGTGCCTATTTCGCCATCGGCACCTGGGTAATTGCCGAGGTGACGCGCCTGCTGGTGGCGCAATGGAAAACCCTTGGCGGCGGCACGGGCACATCGCTGCCGCGCGAGGCGACGTCGGATATGATGGGGGTTGCCACCATCGCCACACTGTTTGATGTGCGCGATGCGGCGGCGCGCGATATTCTGGCCTATTGGCTGGCGTTGCTGCTGGCGGTGGTGACCATTGGCGCGATCTATTTTTTGCTGCGCAACCGGCTGGGGCTGGCGCTGGCCGCCGTGCGCGACAACACCGATGCGGCGCGGTCGGTGGGCGTGGATGCCGGGCGCATCAAATGGGCGGTGTTCCTGATTGCGGGGTTCATGACCGGGTTGGTGGGCGCGTTGATCTATGTGCAGACCGCGCGCATCTCGCCCGATGCGGCGTTCAGCGTCACCGACTGGACGGCCTATGTGATCTTTATCGTGGTCATCGGCGGCATTGGCCGCATTGAAGGCCCCATTGTCGGCGTGATCATCTTCTACGCACTACAGACGACGTTGGCCGATTATGGCGCATGGTATCTGCTGACGCTTGGCCTGATCGCCATCGCCGTCATGCTGTTTGCCCCGCGCGGGCTGTGGGGGCTGTTGTCCGACCGGACCGGCCTGCAACTTTTCCCGGTGCAGCGCAGGCTGACCGGGGTTGATCTTAAGGGAGGATGACGATGGCGGATATCACAACCGATGTATTGGTGATTGGCACTGGTCCTGCGGGGTCCGCCACAGCGGCGCTGCTGGCCAGCCACGGCGTCGAGGTGATGGTGGTGAACCGCTACCGCTGGCTCGCCAATTCCCCGCGCGCCCATATCACCAACCAGCGCACGATGGAGGTCTTGCGCGATCTGGGCCCCGAGGTGGAACATGAGGCCTATCTGCACGCGACGCCCAAAGAGTTGATGGGCAACAACATTTTCTGCACGTCGATTGTGGGTGAGGAGCTGGGGCGGCTGGCCACTTGGGGCACGGCGCCAGCATCCGCCGCCGAACATGCGCTGTCATCGCCCTGCGCGATGAACGATCTGCCGCAAACCTTCATGGAGCCTTTGCTGTTCAAAACCGCCTGCGCGCGCGGTGCCCAAGGCCGGATGAGTTGCGAATACCTCAGCCACGAACAGGATGCTGAAGGTGTCACCGCCACCCTGCGTGACCGCCTGACGGGCCATGATCTGACCGTGCGCGCGAAATATCTGGTCGGTGCTGATGGCGGCAATTCGCTGGTCGCCGAACATGCGGGCATCCCGCTGGAAGGGCAGATGGGCATCGGCGGGTCGATCAACCTGCTGTGCCGCATGGATCTGTCACGCTATGTCGCGCACCGCCCGTCCGTGCTGTATTGGGTCATGCAGCCCGGTTCCAACGTCGGCGGCATCGGCATGGGCGTCGTCCGCATGGTAAGGCCATGGAACGAATGGCTGATCATCTGGGGCTATGACATCACACAGCCCCGCCCCGAACTGACCGAGGATCAGGCCAAAGGCATCATCCGCCAGCTTGTCGGCGACCCCGACATCGCCATCGACCTGACCGCAATCAGCTATTGGACCGTGAACAACGTCTATGCCACCCACATGCAGAATGGCCGCGTGTTCGTGATGGGCGACGCCGCCCACCGGCATCCGCCGTCGAATGGCCTTGGGTCGAATACCTCAATTCAGGATGCCTTCAACCTTGCGTGGAAGCTGGCCATGGTGCTGAAAGGCCAAGCCACCCCTGCCCTGTTGGAAAGCTATTCCGCCGAACGCGCGCCGGTTGCCAAACAGATCGTCACCCGTGCCAACAAATCCATCCCCGAATTCGGCCCGATCTTTGCCGCACTTGGCATGGATGGCAGTTTCGATCACGATCGCATTCAGGCCAACATGGATGCCCGCTGCGACACCACCCCCGCCGCGATGGCGCAGCGCGCGGCCTTGCGGCAGGCCATCGCGCAAAAGAAATACGAATTCGACGCCCACGGTGTCGAGATGAACCAGCGTTACCACAGCAATGCCATCGTCACTGACGGGCAGGCCGAACCCGCCTTCCCCCGCGACGCCGAACTGCACTATGCGCCCACCACGTGGCCCGGCGCGCGCCTGCCGCATGTGTGGGTCTATGACCATGATGGCAAACGGCTGTCCACGCTCGATCTGTGCGGGCGCGGGCAGTTTGCCCTGCTCACAGGTATCGGCGGCGAAGCATGGCTGGACGCCGCCAAAACAATGGGCATCCCCATCCGCACCCATGTCATCGGCCCGCGCCGTGCGATCAACGATCCCTCCGGCGATTGGGCCCGCGCGTCCGAAATCGCCGATGCAGGCTGCCTGCTGGTGCGCCCCGACCACCATGTCGCATGGCGCAGCCCCGATATGGTGGCGGATCCCGCTGCCGCACTGCGCCGCGCACTGACCACCATTCTGGGGATTTGACATGACCAGCACCGAACAAGGCTTCTTCACGGAAAGTAACTCTGCCGCCGTGGTCGCGGGCCGCAACGCCGCCGCCACGAACCCGCGCCTGAAACAGGTGATGGAGGTGATCACCCGCAAACTGCACGAAGCGGTCAAGGAAATCGAACCGACGGAAGGTGAATGGCTGCAAGCCATCATGTTCCTGACTGAAACCGGCCATATCTGCACCGACTGGCGGCAGGAATTCATCCTTCTGTCCGATGTGCTGGGCGTGTCGATGCTGGTCGATGCGATCAACAATCGCAAACCATCGGGGGCCAGCGAATCCACCGTGCTGGGCCCGTTCCATGTGCCCGACGCCCCCGAATTGCCCATGGGTGCCAACATCTGCCTTGATGCCAAGGGCGATCCGATGCGGGTGCAGGGCCGCATCCTTGATACCGACGGCAATCCCATCGCGGGGGCCAAGATTGATGTCTGGCAGGCCAATGACGAAGGCTTTTACGATGTGCAGCAAAAGGGCATCCAGCCCGATTTCAACCTGCGCGGCGTGTTTCGCACCGGGGCGGATGGCAGCTACCATTTTCGCGCGGTAAAGCCGAAATTCTACCCCATCCCCGCCGATGGCCCGGTTGGCAAATTGCTGGGCGCCCTTGGCCGTCACCCGTTCCGCCCCGCGCATCTGCACTACATCATCGAGGCGCAGGGTTACGCCCGCCTTGTGACCCATATCTTCGATCCGGATGATCCCTATATCAGGTCCGATGCCGTGTTTGGCGTCAAGGAAAGCCTGATGGCCAAATTCAACTACATCACTGATCCCGATTCCGGCATCGACGGCCCGTTCTATGACCTTGCCTTCGATTTCGTGCTGTCGCGCGCCGGCCAATGACGCATCCCTGCATCATCTGCGTCGCCATCACAGGCTCGTTGCCGACCAAGGCGAACAACCCCGCCGTGCCGATCACCATTGCCGAACAGATCGAATCCACCCATGCCGCGTTCGAGGCCGGGGCCACCATCGCGCACTGCCACGTGCGCGATGATGCAGGCCGCCCCACCTCTGACCCCGATCGCTTTGCCCGCCTGCTGGAAGGACTGCGCACCCATTGCCCGGGCATGATCGTGCAGTTTTCCACGGGCGGGCGGTCGGGTGCCGGGCATGAACGCGGCGGCATGCTGCCCCTGCGCCCCGACATGGCCAGCTTGACGGCGGGGTCAACCAACTTTCCCACCCGCGTCTATGAAAACCCGCCTGACCTTGTGGATTGGCTGGCCGCTGAAATGCTGGCCCACGGCGTGAAACCAGAGGTGGAGGCGTTCGATCTGTCGCATATCGTGCAGGCCGCCACGATGGCGCGCGATGGCCGCCTGAAAGGTCCGCTTTATGTGCAGTTCGTGATGGGCGTGAAAAATGCGATGCCCGCTGATGAACGCATCTTCGATTTCTACATCGAAACGCTGGCCCGCCTCGCCCCCGATGCGCAATGGTGTGCCGCTGGCATCGGGGCGGCACAATACGCCATCAACGAATGGTCCATCGCCAAGGGTGGCCATACCCGCACCGGGCTTGAAGATAATGTCCGCCTTGACCGCGATACGCTGGCCCCGTCCAACGCCGCCCTCGTCGCGCGCGCGGCAGAATTATGCGCGCGCTACAACCGCCCCGTCGCCACGTGGCAACAGGCCCGCGCGATCCTCGGACTTGCCGGTTTTGTTACAGGAAACTATCCAAGAGTTTTTCGCGCTGCTGAAGCTGAGGCGGTTCACTCTGCATCGTCAGAATCGCCTTAAGCCCATTAGCACCGGGGCGGATTGGCATCAGCGTTTTTGTGATAGGCGAGGCGCCCATCGCCAGCTTGGCCACCATCAGCGGCCATGCTACTTCGGGCACCACGCGGCAATCCTGCCAGCTATATCAGCATCGGCGCGGGTGCGCGGGTGTAATGCGATGTGATCCCGGATCAGGTGGTGGCGTGACTGCCCGCCAGCTGCTTATGGACAAAGCGGCCCGTGGTCGATCTGCCTACTCTCAGCGCGATATGAGCCTGCACCCAAGGGCGCGCCACCAAAACCTTTGCACCTTTGCGCGGACCCAGCGCAAAAAAATAACGGTGATCGAGACTGGCACGACTTGCACCTTATCGCCCCAGTTTGCGGCCACAAGACGGCGGCGTTTGGCAGGTGGGGCTAGTTGGAACTTGTCGGTGCGGTTGTCAGCGAACAGCAGGTTTTCCTGCTGCGATAGGCGATATGTGGCGCTGCCTCGCCATTCTTCGGGCCGGAAGGTCCGACCATCGCGGCCCACCAGCAGAACCAAGCCCCCCTGGCGTAACACCTGTTTGGTCATTGAATGCGGCCCGGCCTCGAACAGGTTGCCGCCATAGCGCACCGAAAGATCGCCCCGATCCAGCGCAAGCCAGTCCGTGCGACACATCGCAAAGCCGGTCGTGCGAATAGAGGGGTTGGGATAGGGCGTTGAGGCGTCGAGCGACTCGACGC
>JANNKX010000097.1:0-1789 GCA_031396505.1 Rhodobacterales bacterium | reverse complement strand
TGTACACCCGCCGCATCGACGGCGGATCGCCCAACCCCGGCGCGCGCGTGGCCAGACGCAGCATCGCAGGGAGCGGTGTCAGCGTGTAATCTGCCGCACGGGTCAGAAAGGCGCGCAATTCCGCCCGCATCGGGGCTGCGTCAAGCACATGGTTTACGGCACGCACGCGTGCAGGATCAAACGTGCCCTCACCGGGACCCCAGACCACCCCCAGCACCCGACGCGGCCCCAGTGGCACCTCGACGAAATCGCCGATCCCGCAGCCGCCCTCTGGTGCCTTGTAATCCAGCACGCGCCCCAGCGGTTCGGTGGTCAGAACCCCCACCACCTCGCCCGGCGGATACACACGTTCGGACACAGCCATTGCCACCTTTCCCTCATGGTGCGTTTGGGGTAAACCCCTGCCCAATCCGGCATAACCCACCCAAGGACCGCATCCCATGAAATTCTTCGTCGATACCGCAGACGTGGCCGCCATCGTCGAACTGAATGATCTCGGCATGGTTGACGGTGTCACGACAAACCCGTCGCTGATCCTGAAATCGGGCCGCGACATCATCGAGGTCACGCGTGAGATTTGCAGCATCGTCTCAGGCCCCGTGTCCGCCGAAGTGGTGGCTCTGACGTTTGATGAGATGCTTTCCGAAGGTCGCAAACTTGCCGCCATCGCCCCCAATATCGCCGTCAAAGTGCCCCTCACTTGGGACGGCTTGAAAGCCTGCAAGGTGCTGTCGGGCGAAGGCTACATGGTCAACGTGACCCTGTGCTTTTCCGCGAACCAGGCCTTGCTTGCCGCCAAGGCCGGGGCCACCTTCATCTCGCCCTTCATCGGGCGGCTGGATGACATCAACCTCGATGGGCTGGACCTGATCGGCGACATCCGCACGATCTATGACAACTATGACTACAAGACGCAGATCCTTGCGGCCTCCATTCGCACCGCCAACCACATCAAGGATTGCGCACTGATCGGGGCAGACGTCATCACCGCCCCGCCTGCCGTGATCAAGGGGCTGGCGAGCCACGTGCTGACCGATAAGGGGCTGGAGCAGTTCATGGCCGACTGGGCGAAAACCGGGCAAAAAATTCTCTAGCCAGTGCTGGGCAAGTCTGCCCATCTTTCCCTTTTGGCACAAAAGCCACGCGTTTCATTCCTGCAATCCCACGGGGTGACGCAGACCATTTCCCATGTATAATGCCTGAAAACTGAAAAACGGGCCGCACCATCGATGATGATCGAACCAGACCTGCGCGACCGCATCATTGCGGAACCTGAAACGCTGCTGGAAGACCGCGCCGTGATGGATGCGCTGATCGCCGCCAATGAACGCGCCATGGGCAACAACATCGTCGATCTGCGCAGCATCGCGATGGACCGGCTGTCCACCCGCCTTGACCGTTTGGAAGATACCCATCGCACCGTCATCGCCGCCGCATATGAAAACCTTGCAGGCACCATCACCGTCCACCGCGCGACGCTGCAAATGCTCGACCCGCTGACGTTTGAGGATTTCCTGAAATCCCTCACCGATGTCGCCCAGACCCTGCGCGTCGATTGCATCCGCCTTGTGCTGGAATCCGTCCAGGGTGGTGATGCCCCCGCCCTGCGCCGTCTGGGCGAGGTGCTGTTTGTCGCCGAACCCGGCTTCATCTCCGACTATATCGCCGGCGGGCGCAACGTATCCTTGCGCCCGGTGACGCTGCGCCAGACCATCCCGTCCTCGCAGGCCCTGTATGGCGAAAAGGCCGATTACATCCGGTCCGAGGCATTGCTGAAACTCGATTTCGG
>JANNKX010000073.1:0-2860 GCA_031396505.1 Rhodobacterales bacterium | reverse complement strand
GATCAGAATATGCATGACCCGCCCCCTGAGGGCGTAGTCAATCATGCCGCCGGATGCGCGTGAAGCCTTATTGTTCGGCCTTTGCCAGCCATTCCGTCATCCAGGCGATCTCGGCCTCCTGCGCGGCAATCACGCTTTGTGCGAATTTGCGCACGTCCGGGTCCGCGCCATGTTCCAGCACGATGCGCGCCGCATCCACAGCACCCTGATGATGCGGGATCATGCCGCGGATAAAGTCGATATCGGCGTTGCCGGTATAATCCAACGCCATGTCGCCGTGCATTTTGTCACTCGCGGCGATAAACGCAGCCGTCGATGCGGCAACGTCACCGGTCGCGGCCTGCGTATGTGCAGAATGATCTACGGTTTGCGCAGCCAATGGCAGGCAAGCACCAATAAGAAGCGCGGCAAGCAGGGAAAGTCGTGTCATCTGATCCTCCATCAAGTGATGCTGTTATGGGATGCACCTGTCGCAAACGAAAAGCAATCTTGCGTGAAGCCGGGGCAACGCGCGCGACATCTGCATGGATTCGCGGCGCATTCTGCAAAAATGCACCAAATGTTGCACTTCCCGCTCTTCCCGACGCAGGCCCTTGCGGGTATGCTGTCATCCAGCAGTCATAAAAGCAGGCATGCGACCCATGGCGCCTTTCACACGCCGCCCCGTCGTCGGGATCATCGGCAACATATCGGTGCTGAACGAAGATTACGTCGTTCACGCCACAGGCATTTCAAACTCCGAGGCAGTCGCACAGGTGGCAGGCTGCGTGCCGTTGATGATCCCCACCGATCCGCGCTTTGTGTCGGTGCCCGAACTTCTGGTCCTGTGCGACGGGTTCCTGCTGACCGGTGGGCGGCCCAATGTGCACCCAAGCGAATATGGCGAGGATGAAACGCCGAAACACGGCTGTTTTGACCGGTGTCGCGATGCGATCACGTTGCCGCTGATCCGGGCTTGTGTGGATCGCGGGCAGCCGTTTTTGGGCATCTGTCGCGGCTTTCAAGAGGTGAATGTGGCCATGGGTGGCACGCTTTACCCTGAAATCCGCGAATTGCCGGGGCGCATGAACCACCGCATGCCGCCCGAAGGCACGGCAGAAGAAAAGTTCGCCCTGCGCCATCCGGTGCAGTTTACCGAAGACGGCGTGTTTCACCGCCTGATGGGTGCGCCCGAAGTGATGACCAATTCGCTGCACGGGCAGGGCATCGCCATTCCGGGTGGGCGCATCGTGATTGACGGGCTGGCCCCGGATGGCACGCCCGAGGCGCTGTATGTGCGTGATGCGCCGGGGTTCACGCTGTCGGTGCAGTGGCACCCCGAATGGCGCGCGGGCGAAGACCCGGTATCGCGTCCGCTGTTTGCGGCGTTTGGTGCGGCGGCCGCAGCATGGGCCGGGCGCAGCGGCTTGCGCAAGTCTGCGTAAGGGGGGCTCGCGCACCGTCGGTGCGTGCCGCACCTCACCCCTGAGGGTATTTCGGACATAAAATGAATGTGTTGCGCCAGAACTCTCAGGTGACACTTTAGCTTTGTCCAGCCTCAATCGGGGTGACGACGCCTGCTTGGGGCGGGTTCGGCGTTTACTTGCAGCGTCTAGGACATTATTTGATCTGTCGATCCGTTGTGCTGCGGGCGGCAGGGGGTGTCACGATGTCGTGGGCGGCAATCAGGGCAGAGGTTCCGGGTCTTGTTGCCCTGTCGGTGCCCATCGTCGTGGGGCTGGGTGCGTCCACATTGCTGGGGGTGACCGATTCCATCATGCTGGCACCACTGAGGCCGCTACCGCTTGCCGCCGTGGGGTTGACGATGGCGGTGGCGATTATCCTTTATGCTGCGATTTACGGCATGCTTCAGACGATATCAGTGTGGGTCGGTGCCACCCATGGTGCAGGCGATGGGCGGGCGCATGTTGGACACCGCCATCACCGATGATCCAGCCGTCATCGCCGTCGCCGTCACCATCTTTGCCGTCTTTGCCATCATGCAGATCGCCGATGGCGTGCAATCCACCATGCTGGGTGCGCTGCGCGGCATGTCCGATACCGGTTGGCCTGCCATCGTGTCGATCATCGCCTATTGGGGTGGCGGCTTGTCGGGCTGGTTTGGCCCCGCAGGCGTCTGGGTCGGCTTTGCCGTCGCGCTGTTCGCGGCGGGCGCGGCACTCACATGGCGGTTCTGGCGGAAAACTGCCTTGAGGCGACCCGCATCCTCGCTATAGTTCGGCGCAAACCGGGGGGACCGATGAAACGATCACGCATCAACCAGATCATGCAGGCCGCCGATGACATGATCCGCCACTATGGCTTTGTCCTGCCGCCCTTTGCCAATTGGTCGCCCGATCAGTTCCGCGCCCGTACCGATGCCCGCCGCATTATCGACAGCCGCATGGGCTGGGACATCACTGATTACGGGCAGGGCCGGTTCGACGATCTGGGTCTGTTCCTGTTCACCCTGCGCAATGGCAGCCTTGCCGATCTGCAACGCGGCGGCGGCATGTGTTACGCCGAAAAGCTGCTGATCTCGCGTCAGGATCAGCTTTCCCCGATGCATACGCATGTCATCAAGGCCGAAGACATCATCAATCGCGGCGGCGCGACATTGGTGGTGCAGTTGTACGGATCAGACGATCACGGGCATTTTGCGCCGGACCGCGGGGGCCGGGTGCGCAGTGACGGGATCGACCGCAGCTATGGCCCGGGTGAGAAACTGATGCTGGCACCGGGGGAATCGGTGACGTTGATGCCGGGAGACTGGCATGCGTTCTGGGGGGAAGGTGGAGATGTGCTGATCGGCGAGGTCAGCACGGTGAATGATGATGTGACCGACAACGTCTTTGTCGATCCGATCGGACGCTTTGCCGAT
>JANNKX010000066.1:0-23488 GCA_031396505.1 Rhodobacterales bacterium | reverse complement strand
GCCAGCAGCGCATCCAGTATCGCCACCGAAGTATGGCTATAGGCCCCAGGATTGATGTTGATCCCGGCCCCTTGGGCGCGCGCCTCGTGAATCCAGTCCACCAGCGCGCCCTCGTGGTTCGATTGGTGAAACCGCACCGTCAGCCCCAGGTCTTCCGCCAGTGCCCCGCACGCCTCCGCCACATCCTCAAGGCTTTCACGCCCATAAACCTCCGGCTGCCGCTGGCCAAGCAAGTTCAGGTTTGGACCATTCAGAATGTAAATCGGCTTTGGCATGACATGTCCCCCGCGTTTGGGGCGACACTACCGCATCATACCAAAGGGGCAACCCGTAGGGTGCGCATTCATCCGCACCATCCGTGAAATCACGCCACCTGCCCCAGCGCCGCCTCTTGCGTGATCCCCAAAGCATGGCACACATCCCGCGTCAGATGCGGCCGGTTCAGCGTGTAGAAATGCAGATCATCGACCCCCTCCCCCAGCAGCGCGTCGCACAGCTCCGTGCACAGCGCCACCGACAGCAATTCCTCGCGCCCGTCGCGTTTGGCCGTTGCATAGGCATCGTCCAGCCAGACCGGCACCTGCGTGCCGCACCGCGCTGCAAACCGCTTGGCACCCGCCCAGTCGTGGATCGGCAGGATGCCCGGAATGATCGGCGCCGTGATCCCTTCCTTGGCGCACAGATCGCGGAACCGCAGAAACGTCTCCGCCTCAAAGAAAAACTGCGTGATCGCAGATGTCGCCCCCGCATCCATCTTGCGCTTCAACCACCGCACATCCGCCAGCGTATCCGCACTGTCCGGGTGCGGCTCGGGATAAGCCCCCACCCGCACCTTGAACCGGTCCGCCAACGCGCCCACCAATTCCACCGATGACGCAAACCCGTCCGCATGCGCCTGAAACCGCGCAGCCCCCGCAGGTGCATCGCCCCGCAGCGCCACGATTTCCGTCACCCCCGCTGCCGCATAAGCATCTGCAATCGCCAGCGTTTCCGCCCGGCTTGCATCCACGCAGGTCAGGTGCGCCGCCACGTTCAACCCGTAATTCCGCCCGATCGTCGTCACCGCATCATGCGTCAGCTTGCGTGTCGTCCCGCCCGCACCATAGGTCACGCTGGTAAACGCAGGCCGTAAAGGCGCCAGCATCTGTACCGTTTCCCACAGCCGGAATGATGCATCCAGCGTTTGCGGCGGGAAAAATTCGAAACTGATGCGCGGTGCCATGCTATTCTCCTTGATTAACCTCTTGTCGCACGCCCGTCGATGTGAGACAAATTCATAATTCTCAACATGAACATGAACGAAACCATAGGATGCACATCGAATTCCGCCACCTGCGTACGATCCGCGCCATCCATCAGGCCGGTGGTCTGGCACGCGCTGCCGATATCCTGAACATGACGCAATCCGCCCTGTCGCATCAGGTCGCGGGGCTGGAGGATCAGGCCGGTGTCGAACTCTTCGTGCGCCGGTCCAAACCCATGCGCCTGTCTGCCGCCGGTCTGCGGATGCTGCGCCTTGCTGAACGGATATTGCCCGAGATTGACGCGCTAGCCGAAGAATTCCGTTCGCTCAAATCCGGCAAGACCGGCCGGTTGCACATCGCCATCGAATGCCACGCCTGCTTTGAATGGCTGTTCATCGTGCTGGAACAGTTCCGCCACGCCTGGCCCGATGTCGATGTCGATATCCGCGCCGGTTTGGCGTTCGAGGCCTTGCCCGCCCTGAACCGCGAAGAGGTCGATCTGGTGATCTCGTCCGATCCGGTCAAAATGGACGGCGTCACCTTCAACCCGCTGTTCGATTACCACCCGGTCTTTGTTGCGGCCGCCCAGAACCCCCTCGCGTCCAAGCCCTATGTCGGTGCCGATGATTTTCGTGATCAGATGCTGATCACCTATCCCGTCAGCCGTGACCGCCTTGATGTGTTTTCCGAACTGCTCACCCCCGCCCGCGTCGAACCGCGTGGCGTGCGGCAGGTTGAACTGACCGCCGTCATCCTGATGCTTGTCGGTTCCAATCGCGGCGTGGCCGTGCTGCCCGACTGGGTGCTGCGCGATGTGCAAAGCAATGCCGATTACGTCACCCGCCCGCTCGGCCCCACCACCATCACCAAACGCCTTTATGCCGCCACGCGGGACGAGGATGCCCTGAAACCCTTCATGGCGCATTTCCTGAAACTCTGCCGGACCGAACCTGTGAAACTGCAACGCGGTTGACAGGCCCTGTGTCCTGCGCGTCCTTGGCTGCGTAAATCCAAGGACGCGATGATGATCATGCGCGAACGCTGCCCCGGCCCTGTCTCTGCCCTGCGCACCCCGCAGGGCTGACCAACGGCGCATCTTCTGTCCGTTCTGCCCGATGCCACCGCGCATTCCTGCGCGCCATCGCCCTGATCCCGGATATGCCCCATGACCCTTCTTGCCGTCAAAGCCCTGTCGCTTACCCTTGGCAGCCCGCTGTTTTCCGATCTCTGCTTCACCCTGCACGCATGCGACCGGCTGGCCCTTGTTGCCGCCAACGGGCGCGGAAAGTCATCGCTTTTGCGCTGCCTTGCAGGCGCGCTTGACCCCACCAGCGGTGAGATCACCCGCGCCCGTGGCCTGACCCTCGCCCTTGTCGCACAGGACGTTCCCCCCGATCTGTCGCCCCTGACCATGCGCGCGGCAACCCTTGCAGCCCTGCCGCAGGACTCCGCTGATGAGGCGTGGCGCGCCGACATCGTGCTTGATGACCTCGCCGTGCCCACCGCACTGCGCGACCAACCCGTGGGTCAATTGTCCGGCGGCTGGCAACGCACCACGCTGCTGGCCTGCGCAGCCATCACCGAACCCGATCTTTATCTGCTCGATGAACCCACCAACCATCTTGATATCGAAGGGCAAGACATGCTGCAGACCGCGCTTTGCGCCCATGACGCCACCTGTCTACTGGTCAGCCACGACCGCGGCTTCGTGCGCGCCATGGGC
This sequence comes from Rhodobacterales bacterium, assembly GCA_031396505.1. GTDB lineage: Bacteria > Pseudomonadota > Alphaproteobacteria > Rhodobacterales > Rhodobacteraceae > JAAFHS01. Next base: position 20,521 of record JANNKX010000066.1, on the reverse strand, counting down.
ACCCGCTTTTGGCAGAGCGACGGCAGGCAGTTGATTGAAACTGACGATCCCGAGACGTTCTTTCAAAGCCAGATCGGGTCGTAGGGTGTGTGCTTGCACGCACCGCAGGGCACTTGTCTTTCGCGATGTTGCGTGCGGGCTGCCGCCAACACCGCGATCACGCAATGTTTCAAAAGTATTAATTCTTCCTGTGGATAACTTTTTAAGTTATTGATAATATAATGTAATGTCTGAAATTGACAGCCGTCAATTTTCCCGGCTTTCACCGCCCCTGTGCCTGATCCTGCGCGTTTCCGATCAGCAGGCTTGATCCCGAATAGAGATCGCCTGCCGTCTGCAACACAAACCGTTCCCGGTCGCGACGGCGCACTTCGCTGATCGTCTCGTCTGCGTCTTCGTCAGGCACTTCCAGCAGGCGCAACGCCTCGCGTCCCAGTGACAGTGCGGATTCAAACGTCTCGCGGATCTGGTGATCCACACCCATCTTCACCAGCGCAATCGCATGTGCCCGGTCAAACGCCCGCGCCAGAACCTGCGTATCCGGAAACGTATCATGCAACAGATGTGCAATGCGCGTCGTCACCTCTGCCTTGTCCGTCGCAATCACGACCATCCGCGCCTCAGCCGCCCCCGCGGCCTGCAGGATGTCAAGCCGCGTACCATCCCCGTAATAGATCTTGAACCCGAACGCCGCTGCCGCGCGGATCGCCTCCGGGTCGGTGTCGATGATCGTGATCGAACAGCGCCGCACCAGCAGGCTCTGGCTGACAATCTGCCCAAACCGTCCAAACCCGATCAACAGCACCGATGCCCGCGCCCCGTCCGGTGCCTCCATTCCGTCCGCCGACACAACCGCGTCCGGCATCAGCCGGTCGTGCGCCATCACCATAACGGGCGTCAGCACCATCGAAATGATGATGATCGCCGTCAGAACCGCGCTCGCCTGCCCGTCGATCAACCCCACCGCCAGTGCCGCCGCATACAGCACGAACGCAAACTCGCCCCCCTGCGCCATCAGCACCATCCGCGTCATAGCCTCGCGGTGCGCCGCCCCGAACAGGCGCGCGATGCCGTAAATCGCGGCCCCCTTCAACACCATGAACGCGACCACTGAAATCGCCACCAGCCGCCAGTTTTCCGCAATCAACGGCAGGTCCACCGCCATGCCCACAGCAAGGAAAAACAACCCCAGAAGCAATCCGCGGAACGGCTCCACATCCGCCTCCAGTTGATGCCGAAAGCTGCTTTCCGACAACAGCACGCCCGCCAGAAACGCCCCCATCGCCGTGGACAGCCCGCCCAACTGCATCCACAGTGCCGCCCCCAGCACCACCAGCAACGCCGCCGCCGTCATCACCTCGCGCGCACGGGCCGCGGCCAGCACCCGGAACATCGGGTTCAGCAGATACAACCCCGCCGCCACCAGCACCCCGATCGCCCCCAGCCCGATGCCGATATCCCTGGCCCGGTCGCCCCATGTCAGATCCGCGCCCCCCGGTGCCAGAAACGCCACCAACGCCAGTAACGGCACGATTGCCAGATCCTCCAGCAGCAGGATCGCCACGATCCGCTGCCCCCCGGGTGTCGAGATATCGCCGCGTTCCTGCAGCATCTGCATCACGATCGCCGTCGAGGTCAGCACGAACCCCGTCCCTGCAATCATCGACGGTGCCGCGTCATAGCCCAACGCCACGCCCACCACGCTTAACAGTGCCATCCCCAGCAGCAACTGCGCCAGCCCCATCCCGAAAATGTCCCGCCGCATCGACCACAGGCGTTTCGGCTCCATCTCCAGCCCGATGATAAACAAAAACATCACCACGCCCAATTCCGCCACATGCAGAACCGCCATCGGGTCGCTGAACACGCCCAACCCGAACGGCCCGATCACCAGCCCCGCCGCCAGATAGCCCAGCACCGAACCCAGCTTGATACGCTTGAACACCGGCACCGCAACCACGGCGGCCCCCAGCAGGATGACGATGGACTGCAGGTCAACTGCGGCAGTTTCAGTGGCCATGCGATGCTCCTTCTTGATCCCAATCATGGTCAGGAAACGCGCCGCCGCAAGGGCCATTCCCGGTTTTGCGCCTCAATCCCTTTCCTTCCCCGCCCCTGCCGTGTAATGCACCGCATCGACCAAACCGGAGCGACGCGGATGCAAGGCAGTGCCAACCTCAACCTGATGATCAAGGCCGCCCGCAAGGCAGGCCGCAGTCTGGTGAAAGACTTCCGGGAGGTTGAAAACCTGCAGGTGTCCACCAAAGGCCCCGGCGATTTCGTGTCGAAAGCTGACCGCGAGGCCGAGCGCATCATCAAGGACGACCTGATGGCCGGACGTCCGACCTATGGTTGGCTGGGCGAAGAAACCGGTGCCACCGATGGCGTCGATCCGACCCGCCGCTGGATTGTCGATCCGCTGGATGGCACCACGAATTTTCTGCACGGGATGCCGCATTGGGCGATTTCCATCGCACTGGAACACAAGGGCGAGATCGTGTCAGGCGTCGTCTACGACGCGGCCAAGGATGAACTTTTCTGGGCCGAAAAGGGTGCCGGATGCTGGATGAACGACAAACGGATGCGCGTGTCGGGCCGTCGCACGATGTCCGAGGCGGTCTTCGCCACGGGCGTGCCATGGGGACCGCGACCCACCCTGCCCACGATGCTGCAGGATCTCGCGCGCCTGATGCCCGTCTGTGCGGGCGTGCGCCGCTGGGGGGCGGCCGCACTCGACCTCGCCTATGTCGCGGCGGGCCGCTTTGATGGCTATTGGGAACGCGAATTGCATGCCTGGGACATCGCCGCAGGCATCATTCTTGTGCGTGAGGCAGGCGGCACCGTGTCAGGCATCCGCGATGGGCAGGACCCAATCGAAACCGGTACGGTGATTTGCGGCAACGAGGGGCTTTACGCGCCGTTCCGCAAGATCATTCAGGGCGCGTAGAAAGGCCGCAGTTCGCGCAGCGGGTTTTGCACAGAACGTGGTGACGGCGATGGACCGGGAACGCTACATCCGCCGCACGGTCGGGATGCGCGACTTGGCGAACAACTCTTTCGCCTCAGGATGCGGTGGGACGCCGTGCGTCTGGCTCCAGAACCGCACGCCGCCGCGCGCAATCCAGATCGGCAGCGCAAGGATCAGTCCTGCCACAAACCCGCCCGCATGCGCCCAATAGGCCACGCCACCGCCGTTTGTCGGCGCGGTCCAGCCGCTGAACAATTGCGTGGCAAACCATATCCCCAGCACGATCCACGCCGGGATCGGGATGACCCGAACAAAGATCAGCAGGAAAATCAGCACATCGACCCGCGCCCGCGGAAACAGCAGCAGATACCCCCCCAGCACCGCCGCAATCGCCCCGGATGCGCCCACCATCGGCACCAGCGAATAAGGCTCGGACGCGACCTGCGCTGCACCCGCCGCAACCCCGCCCACAAGATAGAATATCGTGAACCACACATGGCCCATCTGGTCTTCCAGGTTGTCGCCAAAGACCCAGAGAAACAGCATATTGCCGACCAGATGCATCCAGCCGCCATGCAGGAACATCGACGTGACGACCGTTTCCCACGCCTGCCCCAGCATGGCGCGGCGCGGCACAAGCCCCCAGTCAAAGTAGAATTCCGCCAGCCCGTATTCACTTTTTATCGTCAACCAATACCCAACAAAGATCAGGATATTGGCCGCAATCAGCGCCCAGCAGACAAAGGGCATCCGCCCCGATGGATTATGGTCACGAAACGGAAAGAACATGTTGCACCGTCCCCGATCGGGCGCGCCCCGTCAATCCACGAGTTCAATCCGCAACCGTCGCCAGCAGCTCTGCATTGCCACCCGATGCTGTCGTATCGATGCAGACGTGCCGTTCCAGCAGCGCATGGCCCACATCGGGCACCCCGATCAGCGGCAGTATTGCCCCCGGACGCGTGGCCAACGCCTGCGCATAGGCCCGCCCCGCATCATCATGGCCCCACCAGACAGCCCCGCTGATCGGCAGACGCGCCACTGCATCCGCTGCAAGCCCCGGTGTCTCTACCGCCAACCCGCCGAAGGCCCGGATCGCGGCCGCCTGCGCACGCGCCGCAGCGACCGACGGCCCAAGGCACAGCACGGGTGCCCGCTGATATGCCGACAGACGGTTCGATTCGCCCGTTGGCCCCGGCAGGTTGATCGCCTGCACCGGGCGCGGGTCCGCCAGCACCCGGCGCAAGGCCGCAAGCGCTGCGCCTTCGGTCGTCACCACCCCGTCATCCGTCGCGACCTGCACCCCTTGCGTGGTGAACCGCGCAAGGTAATGTGGCCCGCCCGCCTTTGGCCCGGTACCCGAAAGCCCCTCACCGCCAAAGGGCTGGCTGCCCACGACAGCCCCGATCTGGTTGCGGTTGACATAGGCATTGCCCACCCGCAGCCGTTCCATCACCTGCTGCACGCGGTCATCGATCCGCGTATGCAACCCGAACGTCAGCCCGTAGCCTGTCGCATTGATATCGTCGATGACCTGGGTCAAATCGCGCGCCTTGAAATGCGCGATGTGCAGGACGGGGCCAAAGATTTCGCGCGGCATGTCCGCAATCCCCGTCACGCGGATCACCGTTGGCGCGACAAAGGTGCCGATAGGTGGCACGGCCATGGATTTCAACACCCGGCCGTCCGCCTGTGCAACCGCGATATAGTTCATGATGTCTGTCTGCGCCTGCGTATCAATCACCGGGCCGATATCCGTCGCCAAATTCCACGGATCGCCCGGCGCCAGATCATCCATCGCGGCCAGCAGCATCGCCTCGATGTGCGGGGCCACGTCTTCCTGCAGATACAGGCAGCGCAGCGCCGAACAGCGTTGCCCTGCCGATTGGAACGATGATGCAATCACATCGCGCACCGCCTGTTCGGGCAAGGCCGTGCTATCGACTACCATCGCATTCAGACCGCCTGTTTCCGCGATCAGTGGGGCGGTGGGCGACAAATGCGCGGCCATCGCGGCGCGGATCAACTTTGCCGTCTCGGTCGATCCGGTAAACGCAATCCCGTCAATCGCCGGGCTGCGTGACAGGGCCGCCCCCACCGTGGCCCCGTCGCCAGGCAGGAACTGCAACGCGGTGATCGGCACGCCTGCGCGGTGCAGCAGGTCTGTCGCCAGTGCCGCAATCAGCGGTGTCTGCTCTGCAGGTTTGGCAATCACGCCATTGCCCGCCGCCAAGGCCGCCGCAATCTGTCCGGTGAAAATCGCCAGCGGGAAATTCCAGGGGCTGATACAGGCGAACACCCCCCGCTCCGGTGCCGCAAGGCCCTCGGCCTCTGCCGCGTAATAGCGCAGGAAATCCACCGCCTCACGCAACTCGGCCACCGCATCGGCCAGTGTCTTGCCAGCTTCGCGCGCCAGCAGCGCAACGATCCCCCCGTAAGCCGCTTGGTACAAATCCGCCGCGCGCAGCAAGGCCGCCGCCCGCACATTGGCCGGTGCATCCCACCGTGCGGCATTTGTCAGTGCTTGCACTACCTGTGCATCCGACGCCTGCACCACATGGCCCACAACATCCCCCGTTGCCGGGTTCAGCACGGGGTGGCCCGCGTGTGCGGCACTCGCCGCACCGACCGGGCCAGCCAGAACTGGCCCCGCCGCAAAAGACGCGGCCTGCGACGGCCCGCGCGCCGCCGCAATCGCGGCCAGATCCCCCGCATCCGTCAGATCCCAACCCCGCGCATTCACCCGCGCACCAAAAATCGCAGGCCCCGCAGGCAGCGTCGGGTTCGGCAAGACCAGCGTTTCCATCGCGGTCAACGGACAGGCCGCCACCACATCAGGCGGCACCTCCTCATCGACGATCTGGTTCACGAATGACGAATTCGCCCCGTTTTCCAACAACCGCCGCACGAGGTACGCCAGCAAATCCCGATGTGCCCCCACAGGCGCATAAATCCGGCAGCGCGTGCCGCCATCCGTCAAAACAAGATCATGCAACCGCTCGCCCATGCCATGCAGCCGTTGAAACTCGAAACGCATCGAGTCATCCGCGAGCGCCAGCACGGCCGCGACCGTATGCGCGTTATGCGTCGCAAACTGCGGGTAAATCCGGTCTGTCATACCCAGCAGCTTTTTCGCATTGGCAATATAGGAGACATCCGTCGCCTGCTTGCGCGTGAACACCGGAAAGCTGTCCAGCCCCAACACCTGCGCGCGTTTGACCTCGGCATCCCAATACGCACCCTTGACCAGCCGCACCATGATCCGCCGATCCAGCCGCGTGGCCGTCGCATACAGCCAGTCGATCACCGCCCCCGCGCGCCGCCCATAGGCCTGTACCACCACGCCGAACCCGTCCCATCCTGCCAAGGATGGGTCCTCTAGCACCGCCTCAATTACCCGGCACGACAGCGCCAGCCTGTCCGCCTCTTCCGCATCAATATTGAAGCCCAGCCCCGCCGCCTTTGCCAGTCCCGCCAGTGCGCGCACCCGCGGCACCAGTTCCGCCATCACGCGCGCCTCTTTGGCCACCTCATAACGCGGATGCAGTGCGGACAGCTTTACCGAAATCCCCGGATTGGCGCGGATGTCATTGCCCCGCGCCGCCCCTGCAATGGACGTGATCGCCTTTGAATAGCTCAGATGATAGCGCCGCGCGTCGGCTTCGGTCCGCGCCGCCTCCCCCAGCATGTCATAGCTGTAAGTGTATCCCTTCGCCTCCAGCTCCTGCGCGCGCTTCATGGCAGCCTGGATATCCTCGCCCAGCACGAACTGCCGCCCCATTTCCTTCATCGCCTGCGCCACCGCCCGCCGGATCACCGGTTCGCCCAGCCGTTTTACGGCAGCGCGCAGATGCCCGACCACCCCGCGGTCGGTATCCTCCAGCACCTTACCTGTCAGCATCAGCGCCCAAGTCGACGCATTGACCAACGACGACGCCGATTTGCCCAGATGCCGCCCCCAGTCACCCGGTGCGATCTTGTCTTCGATCAGCGCATCCATCGTATCCGCGTCCGGCACCCGCAGCAGCGCCTCGGCCAGGCACATCAACGAAATCCCTTCCTCTGTTGACAGCCCGTATTCCGCCAGAAACACCTCCATCAACCCGGGCTTCGCACTGCCCCGGATGCGCCGCACCAGATCCGCCCCTGCCGCCACGATGCGCGCGCGCGCAGCGGCATCCAACCCTGCCTTGTTGATCAGATCACGGATCAATGCCCCTTCATCCGCAAGGCTGTGTGTTTCAATGATGTCCATTGGTGCAAGCGTATCGCGCGGCATGATATGACCTTTCGTTTGGTGCAGCATACACGGATTTGTTAAGGTCTTTTTCCCGAGTATCTGCAATAGTGAAGGCGATAGGTGCGATTAATCGAGAATGTACATGCAAAAAGACCCTTCCCTTGATCGCTTTGATCGCGCCATTCTGGGCATCCTTGAAACCGATGGCCGCGTCAGTGCCGTTGAACTTGCCCGCCGCATCGGGCTGTCAAAATCGCCCACCCAAGCCCACCTGAAACGGCTTGAGCAAACCGGCGTGATTACCGGTTATCGCGCCCAACTTGATCCGATCCGTATGGGCCTTGCCCATGTCGCCTTTGTTGAGGTGCGTCTGTCAGACACGCGCGAGGCCGCCTTGGCCGCCTTCAACAAGGCCGTCGTCCTGATCGCCGAGGTTGAACAATGCCATATGATCGCGTCGCGATTTGACTATCTTCTGAAAGTGCGGACCGCCGATATTCAGGCCTATCGCCGTATTTTGGGCGAACGCATATCCGCACTGCCCCATGTCGCCTCCACCTCGACCTATGTCGCGATGGAAGCCGTCAAGGAAAATGCGCCATGAAGGGCGTCAACAAGATTCCGGCATTCCGGCCAAGGATGCCAGCCGGAACATCTGGCACGATGTCCGCACAATCTCCGCTCTCACTGTCATGAAAGGTTCACTGGCAGACTGCGGTTACTTCCCTTAATCAGGAAGCATGGAACAGATACGCGCCGCCCATGCCTTTTCCTGCCTTGGCCATGCAGATCGCCTTGCGGTCTTTCGCCTTTTGATGCGCTTTGCCCCGCAGGGGGTGCGGCCGACAGAAATCGCGGCGGCACTTGGGCTGAAACAGAACACGCTCTCGCACCATCTGGCTGCCTTGATTACCTCAGGTCTGGTTCGGGTCGCGCGGCGCGGGCGGTCGCTGCATTACGCGGTCGATCTGGATATGACCGAAGGGCTGATCGGCTATCTCGCCCTCGACGTCGGTCGCGCACGACCCGATCTGCTCTCACCGTTTCTTGCAACCTGGAAGGATGCGATTGCCATGCAGGATACCGATTTTGACGTGCTCTTCATCTGTTCGGGAAACTCGGCCCGTTCGATCTTTGCCGAGGCGCTGCTGCGCGATCTGGGCAAAGGAAAATTTCAGGCTTTTTCTGCAGGTGTCCGCCCCAACACCGAACTGAACCCCTTTGCGCTCGATGTGCTGCTGCGCAACGGGCATGATGTTTCCGGACTGCGGTCAAAACACATCTCGGAATTCCAGCAACCCGGTGCCATTGCGATGGACTTTGTCTTCACCGTCTGCGACACAGCCGCCGCTGAAGAATGCCCACCATGGCCCGGACAGCCGATTACCGGTCACTGGGGTTTGCCGGACCCGGTCAAGGCAACCGGGACCGACGCGGAAAAGGCACTGGTCTTTGCCCAGACCTATGGCACATTGCGCCGCCGGATTGCCGCTTTCGTCGCATTGCCATTTGAATCGCTCAGTCGCCTTGCCTTGCAGGCGCAGGTGGACAGCATCGGTGCCAGTGCCGATTCCCAGGCCGGCGGCTGAACGCGCATGGCCCGGATCGCCCTTAACGGCTTTGGCCGGATCGGTAAACTCGTGCTGCGCGACCTGATTGAAACAGGGGCGGGCGGCGAGATTGCGTTGCTGAACGATCCCATGGGCGATGCCGAACAGCACGCCCTGCTGATGGAGTTCGACTCGGTCCATGGCCGCTGGAAGGCGGACATCGGCCATGAGGCAGACAGCCTGACATTGAACGGACAGCGCATCCGGCTGTGCCATGAAAAGGCGATCGAGGCGCTGCCATTGGCGGCGCTTGGTATTGATCTGGTCGTTGACTGCACCGGGGTGTTCAAGACGGCGGAAAAGGTGGCACCCTACTATGCAGGGGGCGTGAAAAAGGTCGTCGTTTCCGCACCGGTAAAGGATAGCGGCGCATTGAATCTGGTCTACGGCGTAAACCACCACCTTTATGAGCCGGACGTGCACCATCTGATCACTGCCGCGTCCTGCACCACCAACTGCCTGGCGCCGGTGGTCAAGGTGATCCACGAAGGCATCGGCATCAAGCACGGCTCGATCACCACGATCCATGACGTGACCAATACGCAGACCATCGTGGACCGCCCCGCAAAGGACATGCGTCGCGCACGGTCGGCGCTGCTGAACCTGATCCCGACGACCACCGGATCGGCCACGGCAATCACGCTGATCTATCCCGAACTGAAAGGCCGCTTGAACGGTCATGCCATCCGGGTGCCGCTGCTCAACGCCTCGATCACCGATTGCGTGTTCGAAGTGGAGCGAGCGACGACGGTCGAGGAGGTGAATGCCCTGTTCAAGGCCGCCGCCGACGGTCCGCTGAACGGCATCCTTGGCTATGAGGTGCGGCCCCTTGTGTCGTCAGATTACACCAACGACCCCCGGTCTGCGATCATCGACGCACAATCAACCATGGTGATCAACGGCACGCAGGTGAAGATCTACGCCTGGTACGACAACGAGTGGGGCTATGCCTGCCGTCTGGCCGATATCACCCGTATGGTTGCGGGTCAGATGTGACCGACACCGCAACCCCGGCGACTCCGCCGCCGAACCCGCTGCGCGCCTATGCAGCGGTGACGGCGGCCTACTGGGCTTTCATGCTGTCGGACGGCGCGCTACGGATGCTGGTGCTGCTGCATTTCAACAGCCTCGGCTTCACGCCGGTGCAACTGGCCTGGCTGTTCCTGCTGTACGAAGTTGCCGGAATCGTCACGAACCTTGCTGCAGGCTGGCTTGCCGCCCGCTTCGGTCTGGCCGCGACGCTATATGCCGGGCTCGGCTTGCAGGTGGCTGCCCTTGTGGCGCTGGCGCAGCTTGACCCAGCCTGGGGGGTTGCAGCTTCGGTCGCCTTCGTGATGGCGGTGCAGGGCGTGTCGGGGGTGGCCAAGGACCTCGCCAAGATGTCGTCAAAGTCAGCCGTCAAGCTACTGGCCCCGAAAGAAGATGGCGGGCTGTTCCGCTGGGTCGCCCTGCTCACTGGGTCGAAGAATGCGGTGAAGGGGCTCGGTTTCTTCCTCGGTGCGGCCTTGCTGGCCGTTGCCGGGTTCGAAACCGCGATCTGGGGCATGGCCTTCATTCTGGCGGTGATCCTGATCGCAGTGGTGCTGTTCTTGCCCGCAGGCCTGCCCGGCAGGATCAAGGCCGAAGAGGCTTGGGGCGGCTGGCGGTCGCACGACCCCCGGGTCAACCGCCTCAGCCTCGCCCGGATGTTCCTGTTTGGCGCGCGCGACGTGTGGTTCGTCGTCGGCGTGCCGGTCTATTTCCAGATGGTGCTGTCGGACGGCACACCTGGGGGACGGCGCGCGGCCTTCTTCCTGATCGGCAGCTTTCTGGCAGTCTGGATCATCGCCTATGGCGCAGTGCAGGCAGCCGCCCCACGCATCCTGGGCGCAAAGGGCCAGCCCGAATCCACGACCGTTGCCAAGGCCGTCGTCTGGGCCGGACTTCTGGTACCAATTCCCTTTGCACTCGCCGCTGCGGCCTTCTGGGCAGGCGCACCTTCACCGGCGCTCACCGCCACCCTGATTGCCGGGCTGTTGCTGTTTGGCTTTGTCTTTGCAGTGAACTCCTCGGTCCATTCATACCTGATCCTTGCCTTTGGCGATGCCCGGCGGATCACCCGCGATGTCGGCTTTTACTACATGGCCAATGCCGCAGGCCGGTTGATCGGCACGCTCCTTTCCGGCCTCAGCTACCAATTCGGCGGCCTGCCATTGTGCCTCGCCACTGCCGGCGTCATGGCCGCGCTCAGCTGGTGGGCGGTGGCGCGACTGCGGCAAGCGTGACCCGATCATCTGCGACCGCTAAGGCGCGCCTGCGCCTGGCCAGGACCACTAGGTTCACATGGATCCGTCTCATGCCGATCACCCCTGCGGCCGCGCGGCATAGGCGCAGCGGCCGGCGATCCACGTCTGTCGGATCGCGGGCAGGCCACCTTCCGGCCAATCGAGGATGACCAAATCCGCGCGCAAACCGACAGCGATCTGGCCGCGATCTGACAGGCCACAGGCACGCGCCGGGTTGGCCGACACCAAGGGCCACAGTGACGCAAGCGGGCCAATGCCATCGGCGCTCAGGCGCGCGATGGCCGCCAACATGGCCGGGTAATAGTAGTCTGACGCCAGAATGTCGCACAGCCCGTCGCGGACCATGTCGGCCGCGCCGATCGACCCCAAATGGCTGCCGCCGCGTGCCGCGTTGGGCGCGCCCAGCACGATGCTGTCGCCGCCCGCACGGGCAAAATCCGCAGTGTGCCGGTTCATCGGAAACTCCGAAATACGCGCGCCTTGATCACGGAAAAAGCGACGCGTTTCCTCCTGCGTGTCATCATGGCTGAGCATCGGCGCACCCGCCGCGTGACCCAGTGCTGCAACGCTCGCGATCCAGCCTGGCACCTGCGGGCGGCGTTGCCACACATCGCGGATCAAATCGACAAAGGCTGTGATCGACATGTGAGAGCGTTTCGCGCGTTCTGCCATCTTTGCGGCAAAGGCGGGGCTGTCGATGTCGGTGACCGGAAAGCCCGGATCGTGGTCACAGGGCCTGTCCTGCAGGGGCGTATCGGGGTGCAAAAGCGCCATGCTCGTATGGTCGTTAAAGGCAATCGACGGCGTCAGCGGCCCCGACAAGGCCGCCGCAATCAGCGGGATCGCTTCAACGCAGAACGTCTCCCATCGCAGTTGCAGACGGTTCTCGACGGTCAGCCGGGGCGCCAGCCGGGCGAGCGTGTCATACACCTGCCAGCCGGTCCCGACCGAACGCAGGCCCGGCTCCCATCCCAGCGTCAGCGCGTGGTAGGCGGTCGCAATACCATTGGCGGCAAGCTGGCGGTCGGTTTCAAGAAACGCTGCATCCAGCGGCAAGGTCACGCCGGGCCGTGGCATGATCTGACGTTCGAACGCATCGCCATGGATGTCTACAAGGGCCGGGGCAAGGATCATGCCGCCCACGTCAATCAGGCGCGCGCCGTCACGCGGGGCGTCAAGGCCGGTGATGCGCCCGGCCTCGACACGGACAGAGACATGGGCCATCTCGCCAGGCAAAATGACGGTGGCACCTTCAAAAAGGACGGACGTGTTATCGGGTGTCATGCAACCCGTTCCGCCAGAATATGCCAGTGCCATGACCCCGGCGTATCATGGATCTGGTCGCGGAGCGACAGCGCCTCGAACCCGGAAAACAGCGTCAGCAGGTCGCTGGCGTTGCAAAAGTAATGCGGATGGACCTTGTCGCCGGGCCCGTCAAAGACCCAGGTATTGCGCGAGATCTCGCGGCCCGATGCCTTGGCCTGTTCCACCGGCACGCGGCGGGCCGACAGCATGGTGCCCATGAATGTACCGCCGGGTTTCAGGACGCGCCGGATTTCCGCGATTGTTTGCGAAACGACCGCCTCATCGCCGTGATAGATGACATTCCACGACAGCACATGGTCAAATGCAGAATCAGCAAAGGGCAGTGCGGTCATCAGTCCCTGATGCAGGTCGATGTCCAGCCCTTCGGCCCCCGCGCGGATGGCCACGAGCGATTCTGGTGCTGCGTCAAGGGCAGAGACTTTGAACCCCATCCGCGCCAGCGCCAACGCATGCCGCCCGATCCCTGCCCCAAGGTCAAGAATCTGCGCGCGCGGCGCAAGATTTTCGGCATGTGCCAGAACTTCGGGTTCGGCCCGGGCCCATTTGGAACTGGAATCGGCCCCGGTCCATTGGTCGTTCCAATAGTGATGCGCGGTATCGGTTGTCATCATGCAGCCTTTCAGATGAGTTTCGCCCGGATCCAGCTGCTGCCTTGTTCGACGGCCACGACAAGAATAAGCATCATCAGGATAATCGTCAGTGCCTCATCATAGTTGAACAGATCAAAAGCAACCTTCAGATCGACGCCGATACCGCCCGCGCCGACAAGGCCAAGGGCGGCCGACCCGCGCACCGATTTTTCCAGCGCGAACAGCGATGTCGCGGTAAATGACGGCAGGCAGGCCGGAAAAACGGCGGAAAAGATCACACCCATGCGGCTGGCCCCGATGGCACGCAGCGCATCTTGCGGGCCGGTATCCGCCTCTTCCATCGCCTCGGCAAAGAAACGCCCCGCAAAGCCGATCTTGTCGATCATCAGCGCCAATACGCCGGCGGCGGGGCCAAGGCCGACAACGATGATGAAGAAGATCGCCCAGACAAGGTCGGGCACCGTGCGGAAGAACGCGATCAACCCCCGCGCGATAATCCTGACGATGGGATGCGGCGAAAGCCGATCGGTCGCCAGAATCGCAAAGGGCACCGCAAAGACAAGGCCAAGCGCCGCCCCCGCGACGGCCATCTGCAGCGTCTCGAGCAGTTTCCAGGCGATGTGATCGACGCGGCTAAGGTCGGGCGGGAACATCTGCGCCAAAAACCCGGAAGGCGCCACCAGCCGGACCAACCCGCGCTGCAGGCTGTCAAGCGGCGGGGCAGTGTTGGCGATGCTGGTCACCACCAGTGCGATCACGACGACGATGCCCGCATATTCCGTCAGCGAACGATGTTGAAAGCGGGGTGGGGCGGGGATGGTCTGGGTCATCGTGCGCCCTCGGTCGGCTTGTCAAAGAACCGGCGCAGTTTCACCGGATCGGCTTTGGCCGTCGCCACATCCAGCGTGATCTGCCCGCCCGCAAGGCCGATGATGCGATCGGAAAATTCCATCGTGTGTTCCAACCGATGCGAGATCACGATCAACGTCAGGCCGTCCTGCCGGGCAAGATCAGACAGAAGCCGCATCACATCCTCGCCGGATTGCGGGTCAAGGCTGGCATCAGGCTCATCCGCCAGCACGATTTCTGGCCGCTGCATCAACATCCGCGCAATTGCCACGCGCTGTTGCTGGCCACCCGAAAGACTGTCCACCCGCTGCAACGCCTTTTCGGCAAGGCCGACGCGGTCCAGACAGGCCATCGCCTCGGTACGGACGGGCGCGGTTGCGGCCCAGTGCCACCAACTGCGTGGGCCGCTCATCCGCGACTGGACCCCGTGCAAGACGTTCGATAGCGCCGATATCCGCGGCACAAGGTTGTGTTTCTGCCAGACCACGCCAATCCGCGATCGGAAGCGCCGCAGACTGCGCGCCGACATCGCACCAACATCCTGCCCCAACATCTCGATCCGCCCCGACGTCGGGTCTGTCAACCGGATCAGGCATTTCAGCAGGGTCGATTTGCCAGACCCATTCGCGCCGATTACCGCCAGCGACACACCCGCATAGGCATCAAAGCTGACGCCCTGCAGGACCGTCGGGCCGCCATAGGATTTCACAAGGTCCGACACATGCAAGACAGGACCCACCGGGGTGGAGCCTGCCGTGTCTCTGCCCGCAACACGCGGAGCGTTCATGCTGACATCACTCGAGGAAGGCCAGGAATTCGGTCACACCGACGTTTTCGTACATCTTACGGACCTGATCATAGTCGGCGTCGGTGACTTCGGGTGTGAAACCGCCACCAATGAATTTGGCGTTGGCCTCTTGCGACGTCACTGCAGCGAGGAGTTCTTCGCCATGTTCGGCAAAAGTCTTGCGCACGATATCAATAACCTCGGGCGATACTGTCGGCGAGGCCAGCAGGATGTCGTTCGGCAACTCCGGTCCTCTGACCAGCACGCGGAACTTCTGATCAGGGAACTTTTCGGTAATCGATTCGATATGCGTGCGGTTCAGGCCGATGGCCGAAATCTCGCCCGCAATCAAAGCCTCAACAGCAACGTTGCGGTTCAGGAATACAGGCTCGTAATCCGAGGCATAAACCAGTCCGCCTGCGGCCAGCAGCGTCGCAGGTGCCAGGTGCTGGGAGGTCGAGCCGATTTCGCCGAAGGATATTTTTTTGCCTTTAAGGTCGGCAACCGATTGTTCCGGCGCGCCATCAAGCACAACGATGTTGGAATAGTAGTCCGGGCGGTTCCAGGTGACGACCGGCACCGCGTTCATGCGGGCGTTGAAGACGACATATTCGGCAGGACCTGTCAGCACAAAATCAACCTGATCGGCGGCCATCGCCTCGACCGCGACGGTGCGGCCTGACACGGCAAAGAATTCAACTTTCAACCCCGAAACCGACTCGAACACCTCCTTGAAAGGCCCCATGTCGGTTTGCAGCGCTTCCAGACCGTCGATATCTGTCACTGCAAAGCGGATGGTTTCTTGTGCTGCGGCAATAGTCGCCGTGCTGACACCGGCAAACATACTGACGGCCATAAGTCCGGCCTTGATAACGCTATTCATCGTCGCATCCCCCATTTTGACAACGCTCAGATGCAGGTAATTGTCTTGGGTGACACCATGATGACACCCAAATACCTTGCAACTTCGTCGTCAAAGCCAGCGGGTTCGGGAGGTTGCGTCCACGTCAAATTCGTTAAGTCTTTAGCAATCGACGCCGACCTTCAAACAGACCAAAGGCACGCGCAACCCGTGCGCGGTATAGCCGTCATGCTCGGCGGTTTATCATTGACCAGCACCTGCCGCGCGTCCTTGATCATACGGCGTCTGATCGGCTTGAACCGATCAGACGCGACACACAATGGCAGTTCCAGTCTTCAATCACCTTCAATCTTCAACCGATTGAAGGTGATCCGCGCTAGGCGAAGATAAGGTCATCTGCGCCGATCAGGCGGTCAAACACAAAGCCTTCCAGGCGAAGCCTGCCCGCGCCGTCCGCAGCCGAAACACGCACTTCGTCAAAGACTGCACCTGTGTCAAAGCTGGCAATACCCCCTGACAGCGCGAAATCGCCTGTCGCGACCAACGCCCCGTCGTTGAAGAACGCCAGCTCAACCTGCCCGCTGTTCTGCAGGAAATCTGCGGAAAAGCTGTTCGCATCCTGACCCAGGTCGATGAACAGGAACTCGTCCGAGTTGATCGCCCCACGGTCAACAAGCCGTTCGCCCCGCGACGAAATACCAAGTGTGCCACCCTGCGCCACCAGAAGGTCAAGCCCCGGCCCTTCGGACCGCAACGTGACATCAGCAAAGTCGAGCGTTTCGTGGAACGACAAGAAGCCAATCCGTTCACGCACCGTTTGATCGCCGATGGTAATATCCGCCACCGTCCGCCCAAAGAACCCACGGCCTGCCTCGTTGAACGCCACCGTGACCGTCTCAGTTTCAGGTTCCGGCGGCAGGATCGTAACACCCGCCACCAACGGGTCATGGTCCGAAGCGCGCTGCGCCGTCGCCGCGAATTCCGCGTTCACATGCACCGCGTCAAGCTGCGCACCGCCTGCAAGCGCACTACTGACCAGAACATGGTCAAGCGACTGGCTGTTGCCCTGAAAGATAAAGCTGTAACGCTCATTCTCGGGCAGGGACTTGGTCAGATTCGTCAAACCTGCTTCTTCAAGGATTTCCAAAGGCCGCACGAACTCGAACTCGTTGAAATCACCCACCACGGCGATACGCGCGTTCGCATCCGCCGCCAGCAGTTGCGACACTTCGTAGGATACCGCCGTGGCCTGCGCCAGCCGTTCATCAAGGCTGCCGTTCACTGCGGGATCGTTCTGCAAGTCTTCGAACGGCTGGGTTGTGCCAAGAATCGGGGCTGATCCGCCTTTTGACGAAAAGTGGTTGTTGATCACCGTCACGTTCTGCCCGTTGAATTCGAAATCCGCCACCAGCGGCAAGCGGGAATTTTCGAAAGACCCACCCGGTGCTTGGCTGCCGATGGTCCGCACCGATCCGTCCACAAGGCTGACGCGGTCCGTGTTGTAAAGGAAGGCGGTGCGGATGTTGCCGCCGGGCTGCCCGCCCGAAACCCCATCCATGATAAAGGTGTTGTCGATATAGGCGTAACCGCTGGTGCCGTTGATCTGCCCGTCGTCCAGCCGGTCAATCGCGTCGATCAACGTCTGCAGCGTCTGGCTGGCCGACACCGTGCCGTCATTGGCGCTGCCGGAGTTATCCTGCACTTCCTGCAGACCCAGAATATCCGGCGTGCCCATGTTCTGCACGATGTGCCGCGCGATGGCGTCAAAGCGGCCATTGGCCACATCGGCATCGCCATCCGCGTCATTCGGATCAAGGTTCAGGACGTTATAGCTCGCGATGGTCAGTTGTGTCGCACCTGCCGTGATCGTTGTCGTTTCTGCCTGCAGCCCGCCGTCGGTGATCGCACCAAGGGTTTGCGTCGGCAGAATTTCATAGTTGCCAAAGGCATAGGACAACACACCCGTCACATTCGCCACCGTATCGCCCACGTCAAGCGATGGTGCAGGGCCTGCGAAGATGCCGCTGTCAAAGTTGAACTGGATGCGTTCGGGGTTGAAATCACCAGGCGCGATGTTGAGGGTCCCACGCTCGGACAGGCCAGTCGTGGGGCCAGATACCCCGAACACCTCGCCGAAATTGTTCGTACATTCGGTCACGCGCAGATTGTCCACCGACACCCGCATACCTTCGAGACTTTCGAAGAAATCAAGGCCATCATTTGCAGGGTTGAATGTGGTTGGATCGTCGTCGATCGACGACGTCGGGATCGCCCGCCCGCCTTCACCGATCTGCACCGCTGCGGGCACGGCGTTGCCCTGGCTGAGCACGGTAATGTTGGTGATCGTCGACAGCTGCGTCGTTGACTGGTTGCCCGATGCCGCCCCGCCCGGCGTGAACTCGGTCACTGTCCCCGCGACGCGGATTGCATCGCCCGCCACGACTGTCGGACGTGGGCTGCCGGTGAACACAAAGATTGCATCCGACGTGGCGTCGTTGCCGTCACCGGTGGCATCCTGCAGATAGAACCCGTTGCTGTCCACCGCTGTCACGATGCCCGTGGTCACAACCGCATCGCCCACCATGTCAGACACAAGGCCAGCACCTTGAATATCCGAAATCTCGGTCAGGATCGGCACCGTATCGGGGGCAAACGCAAGGTTCTGGATCCGCGCATCCCCACCGCGTACCGTATCGGCCTCGTTGAACGCCACGGTCGAGAAGTTGGCGTCCAGATATTCGGCCAGTGCATCCTGTTCCGACCCGTTTGCCGCAAAAACGGCCTCGCCCACACGCGGGGCCACGGCATCGGTGATATCCACCCGGTTTGTGGCCAGCGTGCCAAACGGATAGTCGTCACCCCCATTGGCCAGGAAGTCCAGCGTCACGACCCGGAAGGTCTGCGCCGGGTCACCCACGATTTCGCCATTCTGCACCAGCGTCGCAATCGGGTTGCCCGCATCGTCCACGATCACGGCGTTTACAATACGGTCACCCGGCGCGCGTGTCAGATCAAAGCTGAACTGCAACCCTGACACCTGCGGAAAGCGCCCTTGCTCGGTATCCGTAAGCGTCGAAGCCGCCACGCCATGTTCCAGAATTGCAACCAATCCCGCCCGCGTCAGATCAAGGATGCTCAGCCCGTTGTTGAACGACAGCGCGTTCTGAATGTCGGTCTGGCTGATCCCGCCTTCGGGACGGCCTGACAGCGGATTGCCCTGCGGCGGCAGAAACGCGGCCTCAGTCGTGCCGGGCAGTACTTCGGTGCGCCCGATGCTGGCGCGGATGCCGCCTGCATTCTTGATCGACAGCACAACCGTCTCGTCGATGCCCTGCGCATAGGCAAGGTTTGCGTCCGCCGTGAGGTTGCCAAGGTTGGTTTCCTGCACTCGCACCGAACTGCGCGCACCGTTCAGGAACACATCTGTGATGCCAAAGAACGTGCCATCCTGCGCGATGATGACCTGTTCAAGCGCATCGGTAATCGCATCGATTTCGGCGTCCACGAGGTTTTCGGCACCCAATGCTGCCACACCTTCCGCATCCGTGCGATAGGCACCCGAAATGGTCGCGTCATATCCCGGCAGAACATTGCCATCTGCGTCAAAGTCCACAACAAGGCGGCCCACATACTTGTAGTTGCCGTCGGTGTTCACCAAAGCCGTCAGATTGCCGTCTGCACCGGTAATGAATTTCGGGTACGTCCCTTGGACGCTGTCACCCGGACGCTGTGTATCATCCGCATCAAACAACCGCGTGTTCGATCCGCCCGCCACGATAATATCGACACCCGACAAGCGCGTCGCCAATGCCTCTTCAATCGCAATCTGCTGCATATGCGCCAGCAGAACGACCTTGTTCACACCAGTCGCAAGGATCGCGTCGACTTCGGTCTGAATGATCGCCGCCAGCGCATCAAGCTCTGCCGCGGTTGGAACCCCGCCAAAAGGTGCCGGGCTCACGCCGACGGTGCCGGGCGAAGAAATGCTGCGCAGCGTCGGGGTCGTCGCACCAATCACGCCAATCCGTTCGCCGCCCGCATTCAGCACGACCGACGACGAGATTGTTGCCGGAAGTGGGGCCTGCCCACCCGCCACCACCAGACCCGCAAGGTTCGGGTCGGTGGCGAAATTCAGGTTGGTCGACAGATAGGGAAAGGCCGTGCCCTGAAAGTCGATCGTCTGCCCGCCAATCACCGCATCCGGCACCATGCTGCCCGAGATCAGCCTGTTTACTACCGCTGTCCCCTGATCGAATTCGTGGTTTCCAAAGGCGATCGCCTGAATCCCCAGTTCGTTCTGGATCAGGATATCCGCCACGCCCGGCGCACCAAAGAAAGTCTGAGAGGCCGAAAAGAACACCCCCGGAATATAGGCATCACCCGACGACAGCGTCAGCGTCGCCCCGTAGCCCGCAATACCATCACCATCAATGTCCTGCGCGCGCAGTGCATTCAGCACGGCAGAAAAGTTATCGGCATCGTTCAGAGCGGCGATGCCAGCCTCCTGGTCGGCAACGTGGAAAAGTTGCAGCGTAAAGGCCGCAGCATCAGAAAACACCACATCTGATACCGGCCCGCCGCCTGTGTCCGCAGGTGTGATCGTCTGCCCGGTATTGACGCCCGTCAATGTCTGCGCCGCAGGCGCGGCCCATGCCGTGAAATCTGCCGCCGTCCGGCCCTCACCGATGCGCTGCAACGCAAAACCTGTCGGCGTCTCCGGGATTTCGAGCTGCCCAATGTCAATGGACGTCAGTCCGGCTGCCGGGCCACCGACCGCAACCAGCACGCCCTCATAGCTCAGGAATTCAACAACCGCGCCGGTGTTGTCAACCAGCGCAATCCCGTCGGACATGCCGTTCTGAATACCGTTTGCAGGATAGGGCACAGTCCAGAAGCCCACACCGTTCACAACATTGCTCAGCGCGGCCCCGGTCAGTGACAGCGTATTATAGCTCATGCCGCCATTGCCGTTGTACAGAACAATCGACCAGCCGGTCAGATCGG
>JANNKX010000051.1:0-3262 GCA_031396505.1 Rhodobacterales bacterium | reverse complement strand
ATCGGCTTTACCGACCACTACTGGATGACCAGCCTTGTGCCCACCCAAGGGGCCGCCTTCACCGCCGTGGCCAAGTACACCCCCGGTTCCGACATCTATCAGGCCGAGGTCCGCGAACCCCTGCTGACGGTTCCCCCCGGTGCCACGGTGACACAGCAACAGCGCCTGTTCGCCGGGGCCAAGGAATGGGAAGCCATCGGCAATTATCAGGACGCAGGCATCGCGGGCTTTATCGACAGTATCGACTGGGGCTGGTTCTTTTTCCTGACCAAACCGATCTTTGCCGTGCTGCACTGGCTGAACAAGCTGGTCGGCAACATGGGCCTTGCCATCATCGGCCTCACCTTCGTGCTGAAGCTGATCGTGCTGCCGCTGGCCTATAAATCCTATGTCTCGATGGCGCGGATGAAGGAACTGCAGCCCGAGATGGAGGCGTTGAAAGAACGCACCGGCGATGACAAGCAGCGCATGCAAAAAGAAATGATGGCGCTGTACAAGGAACGCAAGGTCAACCCGGCGGCCGGTTGTCTGCCAGTGCTGATCCAGATTCCCATCTTTTTCGCGCTGTACAAGGTGATTTTCGTCACTATCGAGCTGCGTCACGCGCCGTTCTTCGGCTGGCTGAATGATTTGTCCGCCCCCGACAGTTCATCCCTGTTCAACCTTTTTGGCCTGCTGCCATGGGACGCGCCTGCGCAGGGCTCCCTGCTGGCACTCATCTTTATCGGTATTCTGCCGATCCTTCTTGGCATCACCATGTGGTTACAGCAAAAGCTGAACCCTGCCCCCGCCGACCCCGTGCAGCAACAGATCTTCGCCTGGATGCCATGGGTCTTCATGTTCATGCTCGGCGGTTTTGCCAGCGGTCTTGTGGTCTACTGGATCACCAACAACACCATCACCTTTACCCAGCAATACCTGATCATGCGCAGCCACGGCCACAAGCCAGACCTGTTCGGCAACATCAAATCCGGCCTGAAACGGACACCCGCACCCGCGGCACCCGACAAAGCCGCAGCTGACAAACCTGCCGCGGCCAAACCCGCCGCACCAAAGGTCACCACCAGCGCACCCGCCAATCGCCCCACACCCCCGCGCAACCGCAGGCCGCGCAAGTGACGGGCACCCTCGCCCAAATCTGCCGCCACCCGATCAAGGGGCACGGCTGGCAAGAACTCGCATCGGTGACGCTTGCCCCCGACGCCTGCCTGCCGTTTGACCGGCACTGGGCTGTGGCGCATGAGGCCGCGAAACTGACCGGCGGTTGGGTACCCTGCGCAAACTTCGCACGCGGGGCCAAGGCGCAAACCCTGATGGCGATGACGGCCGACCTTGACGAGGTGCTGCGCGAAATCACCCTGTCGCACCCCGCTATCGGCAGCCTGACCTTCCGGCCTGATCACCCGGATGATCTGCCCCGTTTTCTGGCATGGCTTGCCCCCCTGAACCCACCCGACCGCGCCCAACCGGCGCAGATCGTGTCGGTCGGGCGCGGCATGACGGACAGTGATTTTCCTTCGGTCGCAATCCTGTCGATGGCATCCTTGCGCGATCTTTCCGCGCGCATGGGGATTGACCTTTCAATCCACCGCTGGCGCGGCAACCTGTGGCTTGACGGCGCCGCACCATGGGAAGAGGAAACTTGGATTGGCCGCACCATCCGCATAGGCCATGCCACCTTGCAAATCCGCGAACGCATCACCCGCTGCCGCGCCACGATGGCCGATCCGGCAACCGGGCGCGTGCATGGCGATACGCTGGCGGCGTTGGAAGCCCATTTCGGCCATCAGGATTTTGGCGTTTATGCCACCGTGGTTGATGGCGGTACGGTTGCGCGCGGCGATGACTGGACGATCGAATGACCCTGCCTTTCCCGCTCGCCCAGCCCCCGGAACGCGACGCAAGCGAGGCCGGACGCCTGTTGTTCGCAGGCCCCGTGGATTTCGTCAAAGGTGTCGTCGCCATGTCCGGCCTGCCCCCTGCCGACCGGCTCGAGGTTTGTTTTGCCGGTCGATCGAACGTTGGAAAATCAAGCCTGATCAATGCCCTGACCGGGCGCAAAAGCCTTGCCCGCGCCTCCAACACACCCGGTCGCACCCAAGAGATCAACTTTTTCGCCCTTGGCGATACCCGCTATCTGGTCGACCTGCCCGGCTATGGCTATGCCGAGGCACCCGTGGCCGTCGTGGCCAAATGGCAGGCTCTGCTGCGCGCCTATTTGTCCGGGCGGCAAACCCTGCGGCGCGCCTTTGTCCTGATTGACACGCGCCACGGCGTCAAGGATGTGGATGAGGAAATCCTGACACTGATGGACCGGTCGGCCCTCGCGTTTCAGGTCGTGATGACCAAATCCGACAAGGTGTTGGCAGCAGCGCGCGATGCAAGTATTGCACAGGTGCAGGCCGCATTGGCCAAACACCCCGCCGCATTTCCCGAAATCGTCGTGACAAGTTCCGAAAAAGGCGACGGCATCGAAACCCTGCGCGCCATCATCGCAACGCTTGTCTAGCCACCAAATTTTCTGCAAACATTTCGGATTTTTCGCAGAAAAATCGTCCCGGTCTAGACATGCTGCCCGCCATTGATCTGCAGTTCCGTCCCTGTGATATAGCTTGACTGATCCGCGCAAAGAAACCAGATCGCTTCCGCCACTTCGCGTGGCTGGCCCAACCGGCGCAGCGGCAGTGTCTCCACGATCTTGTCCGTCCCCGCTGACAGGATTGCCGTTTCCACCTCGCCCGGTGCAATCGCATTCACCCGCACGCCCAATGGCCCGAAATCATGCGCCATCTCGCGCGTCAGCGCCGACAGCGCTGCCTTCGATGTCGCATAAGCCGCCCCCGCAAACGGATGCACGCGGCTGCCCGCAATCGACGTTACGTTCACCACCGCCCCTTGGGCTGCCACCAATTCATCCTGCAATCCGCGCGCCAGCACGACAGGGGCAAAGAAGTTGACATGAAACACCTGCCCCCAGGTCCGCAGATCCGTGTTCAGCGTGGTCAACCGTCCGCCATCCGGCATCTTGGGGCTGATGCCCGCGTTGTTCACCAACGCATGCAGCCGCCCGTTGATACGCGACTTGATCAGCGCAATCGCCTCGATCGTTTTTGCAGGGTCTGCCAGATCAATCTCGATATGGTTTTCCTCGCCTCCCGGCCACGGGCAGCGCGGATCGAACGGTTGGCGCGAACAGGTCAGTACGCGCCACCCTTCCGCCCCGAACCGTTTCACCGTCGCATGGCCAATCCCCCGGCTCGCC
>JANNKX010000043.1:0-6555 GCA_031396505.1 Rhodobacterales bacterium | reverse complement strand
GCGGAAACTGATCGTTCGCTATGGGGACCGCTGAGATGACTGAGATTGCTGGAAATTTCGATCTGGTCGACAACCCCCTCTGGGACCAGTTGGTTGCCAGGGCCGACGCGATCCGCGCGGCGGGCGGTCAACTTACCATTGCGGATGTTACTGATTTCATTAGCAAGCGTAGGGCGGGTGAAACCCACGTCTTTCTTATGATGAAAAACCAGTGGTTTGTGCAGCCCGCGTGGGTTTCACCCACCCTACCCGCTCCTGCGCATCACTCCCCCCGAAAATGTACCCGGGCACTATACTGGTCTTGCCCCACAATGGCCTGCGCACCCGCACGCCCCGGGTCCGGACCGCGACGCAAACCCCGCCAATCCTTAACGCTTCCCTAACGACTGTGGCTAACCCGTTGATTTCGAACGTGTCAGATATTGTCCCACCGTGGGACAGCAAGGCCTTGGCAGGATATTCGCCGCCGTCAATTCACGCGTTCACATCCACCACAACGCGGCCCTGCACATCGCCCTTCAGGATTGCCGCACCCAAGGCTGGCAGATCGTCCAGCGTTGCAGGCCGGATCATTGCCTCCAGCTTGTCCATCGGCAGATCCGCCGCAATCCTGTCCCACGCCCGTACCCGGTCGGCATAGGGGCGCAGCACAGAATCAATGCCCAACAGGTTCACGCCGCGCAGCAGGAACGGGATCACTGACGCCGGCACATTCGCCCCGCCCGCCAGTCCCACCGCCGCCACCGATGCGTTGTATTTCATCTGCCCCAACACCCGCGCCAACATCGCACCGCCGACCGCATCAACACAGCCCGCCCACATTTCCGATTCCAGCGGGCGTTTCACCGTTTCCGCGATATCCGCCCGTGGCAGCACCCGTGCCGCACCCAGCCCGCGCAAATAGCTTTCCGTTTCCGGCCGCCCCGTCACCGCCACCACGCGGTAGCCCAGATGCGCAAGGATCGCCGTCGCCACCGACCCCACGCCGCCCGCTGCCCCCGTCACCAGAACCTCGCCGCCTGCAGGCGTCAGCCCGTGATCCTCCAGCGCCATCACCGCCAGCATCGCCGTCAGCCCCGCCGTGCCCACCGCCATCGCAGCACGGGTCGAAATCGTGGGCGGCAATGGCACCAGCCAATCCGCCTTGACCCGCGCCTTGGTGGCATAGCCGCCCCAATGCGCCTCGCCCACACGCCAGCCCGTCAGCACAACCTTGTCGCCCGTGGCATAGCGCGCGTCCGTCGATGCCTCCACCACGCCCGCGAAATCAATCCCCGGTACATGCGGCCACTGCCGCACCAGCCCGCCACCCGCCCCAAGGCACAGACCGTCCTTGTAGTTCAGCGTGGAATACTGCACCGCGACCGTCACCTCGCCATCCGGCAACCGGCTGTCGGCCAGCGTCTGTACCCGCGCCATGGTTGCCCCGGCCTCGTCCTTTTCCACCACCAATGCGCGAAACATTGCCCGAGCCCCCCTCTTTGAAAAAAGCCGCAATCACGCGCATTTCATCACCCAAACGGGCGAAAAATCACGCCGATGCACTTGTCCTGCCTGTGCTTCACTTACACCTTGCTTTGCACGCTTGTGCAAGCGCCCGCGCTATTCTAGCGTTCCAAACAGGGAAACGACGGTTCGGGGGGACCGCGCGTTGATGACAACCGTCAAGGAGAAAAAATGAAAATCAAGGCATCACTTCTTACCGGGGCCGCCGTGGCATTCGCCGTGGCCCTGCCCGCATACGCCACCGACCCGGAACTGCTGGTGTTCGACTGGGCCGGATGGGAAATCGCGGGTCTAAGCGCGGCCTATACCACCACCCATGGGCAGGCCCCGACCTATTCGTTCTTTGCCGATGATGACGAAGCGTTTCAAAAGGTGTCGTCGGGGTTCAAGGCCGATGTCGTGCATCCCTGCTCGCAGATGGTGCCGAAATACCGCGCGGCTGGCCTGATCGAGCCGTGGGATGTCAGCCGTATTCCCGAATTCGCCAACATCGCGCCGCGCATGTTGGAAAGCAGCGAATTTGTCGATGATGAAGGCGTGTGGTTCTTGCCAACGGACTATGCCTTTACCGCAATCGCTTACAATACCGAAGCCGTTCCTGCAGCGGACGTGGCCTCGCTCGCGGTGTTTCTTGATCCGAAATATGCGGGCCGCATCTCGCTGCCCGACAATACCGATGATGTCTGGACGCTGGCCCTGCTGGCAACCGGCGTCACGTCATGGACGGATGTGACGGATGAACAGTTTACCGCCGCCGCCGACTGGCTGCGCCAGGTGCACCCCAATGTGCGCGCCTACTGGTCTGATCCGTCGGAACTGACGCAGTTAATGGCGACGGGCGAAGTGCAGGTGTCATGGGCGTGGAACGACGCTGTGGCATTGCTGCGCGCCGATGGTTTCCCCGTCGGCTTTCAGCGGACACCCACCGAAGGTGTCACGACATGGTTCTGCGGTCTGGTGAACATGAAAGACGGCCCCGGCAGCGAGGACAAGCTGTACGATTACGTCAATTCGTTCATCGCGGTCGAATCCGCGCAGGTGATGCTGGATAACTTTGGCTATGCCCATGCCAATGACGCCGCA
This sequence comes from Rhodobacterales bacterium, assembly GCA_031396505.1. GTDB lineage: Bacteria > Pseudomonadota > Alphaproteobacteria > Rhodobacterales > Rhodobacteraceae > JAAFHS01. The sequence goes on along the minus strand of JANNKX010000043.1, from coordinate 3,966 downwards.
CTGGCAACAATTGCATCCGAGGCGCTGGTCGCCGCTGACGTGAACCCGGTCGAAGGCACGCTGCTGCCGCAGGTGCCGATCGCGACCGAAATGCGCGACCGGATGCTGGAAGAGTTCGAATTGATCAAGTCGGGCTTCTGATCCGGCGTCAGAGGCATGAAACGCCCGGAAGGTCATGCCGTCCGGGCGTTTTCATCAGGTGGGTCAGTCAGTACATTGCAGGTCGTCACAGGTTGATATCGGCCGCACTGCGCCGGTAAATCGCCTGAACATCATCCGGCATGCTGTAAATCGACCGGAACATCGTCGAAAGCCGATACTGCGGCTGCGATTTATGAACGGTCGCCACGATACCGCGTGCCTCGTCCCGCTGACCCGCCGCCGCAAGGATTAACGCGGCATTCCCCAGCAGTTGCGAATAGGCGTTGCTGTGGTGTGACGCCTTTCGCGCCCAGATCGCCGCAGTCTCAATATCACCCAGACGCAGCAGCGCCACCGCGCGCGTAATCTGCACCGACGCCAGAAACGGGTCAAACGGGCTCAGCGCCTCGGTCTTGGCCATCTGGTCCAGCGCGCGCTGAGGATCGCCATGATGCGCCTCGATGAAACCGATCATGTAATGGGCATGCGCAAAACCGGGGCAAAGTGCCACCGCCTGCCGCGTATGCAAAAGGCCGCCGTCAGAATCGCCCGCCAGCCACAATGCGCGACCAAAAGCCCATTGCGACGACGGGTTGCCATCATCAACGTCCATCGCACGTTGTGCTGCGTGAAGCGCCGCCCTGATTTCGGCATCGCGATCATCGCAAAGACCCGCAAAGGCAAAGAAATAATGGCAAAAAGATTGCCCCGCATGGGCGCGGGCAAAACCCGCATCCTGTGCTATCGCCGATGCAAAACAACCCTGCGCCAGAGCCATTGCTGCGGCATCAAACCGAAAAACGTGATCCAATCCCCGGTGATAGGATTGCCATGCGTCCAGACCGTGATCGGGGGCGGACACGGCAAGCATCCGTTCCTGCGATGTAATCTCGCGCGCGACCCTGTGGGCGATCCGGTCTGCCAATGCGCCGATCCCGCCCAGAATATCGGTTCTGGCAATCACGATATCATCGGTCCAAACGATGGCCCCGCCATCAGTGCGGACAAGGTCAACCTGCAGACAAACCGCGGTGCAGCGCGGGGTCACAGTGCCGGTCACAACATATGCGACCCCTAACGCACTGCCCGCGCGGATCGGATCAACTGCCATATGGCGCAGTGCAAAGGTACTGCCCCGTGCGATCACGTGAAAGCTGCGCAACCGTGCCAGTTGGCCAATCACGTCATTCACCAGCCCGTCACACAACACCTGATCCTGCCGCAACAGGCAGGTGAACGGCATCACGGCGATGCTGCCCGGATGCGCGGGCGGCGGGGCCATCGGGCGCGCGACGGCGGCAGAGCTGGGGTCCCGCAGCGGCATGTCGAACACATAGCCCCGGCGCGGGATGGTGCGCACCAAGGTGGCACCCTGCACACCCAGTGTCTTGCGCAGATCACGGATGCATTGCGTTAGCGAGTCGTCCGTCACCGTGACACCCGGCCAAACTACCGCAATCAGCTCATCCTTTGACATCACCCGCCCGGCATTGCGCGCGAGGTAACACAGCAGGGCGAACGACTTTGGCCGCAGTGCGACATCGCCTGCTTCGTCCAACAGACGCCCGCGTGCCGTGTCGAGGGTAAAGGTGGCAAATCGAAAAACCGACATGTCCAATGCGTTCATGAAATACACCATCGTTATATAGTATCGGGACAGTAGCACGTATTGTCTCGAGAATCCGCAGAAATTGCCGCAACCGCGCAATCTGCCCCACATTGCGAATTCAGCACAATTTCAGCGGTCCTTCAGGACTTTGCGCCACCGCACCCGCATCCTTGGCCACACCCCATGATCGCGCGAAGGAAAGCCAAATGCCGCACCCCATCGCACCACGCAAAATGGCACGGCACATGCGCACCGTCATCGCGGGCCTGATTGCCCTTCTACCTGCGTCACAGGCGTGGGCCGATTGCCCCGATCTTGCACTCGTGCTGGCCATCGACGCGTCGGGCAGTATCAGTGCCCCCGAATTCGGCCTGCAACAGGGCGGCTACGCGGCGGCGTTCCGGTCGGGTGCGGTGCAGGACGCGCTGGCATCGGCGGGCCGCGTCGACATCGCCGTGGTACTGTGGGCGGACACTGAAATGGCCCCGCAGACCCTTGGCTGGCAGCAGGTGCGCAGCAGGGTTGATGCCGATCTGCTGGCCAAGCGTATCGTGGAAATGCCGCGTCTGGTGACCGGCAATACCGGCATCGGCAAGGGCATCTGGACGGCGCTTGATCTGCTGACGATCTATGATGCGTGCGGGTCGCGGCGTCTGGTGAATGTGTCGGGGGACGGCAAGGAATCGCTGCTGCCACGCCCGCGCGATCATGTGCCGCTGGCCGTTGCGCGGGCGCGTGCGGATACGATGGGTATCACGATCAACGGACTGGCAATCACGATGGATGATGCCGGTCTGGCCGACTGGTACGGTGACCGCGTCATCACGGGCCCCGGTGCATTTGTGATGCAGGTCACGGGGTTTGATTCGTTCGCAGCGGCAATTGCAGCCAAACTTGCCCGCGAAATCAGGCCGCAAAATCTGGCTCTTGGCGGTTGACCACATCTTTCCCGGACACAAAGGTGACGACATGCAGACTTTTCTGGTGGAACGCAATCTGAAGGGTATTTCGATGGCCGACCTTGCCAGTGCCAAGGTGGCCGCGATCCGGCAATCGATCCAGATGTATGACGATGGCGACAGGGTCCGCTACATTCGGTCGGTGTTCGTGCCCGAAGATGGGCGCTGCCTGTGCCTGTTCGAGGCCAAGAATGCGGATGTCGTGATGCAACTGAATCGCGACGCCGGGTTGCAGTTTGACCGGATTGTGCCAGCCCTTGAACTGGAGGTGTAACACGCGCACCTTGCGCCCCTCTGCGCCACCCCCTATATTGCCCTTTGTGCGGGGTAACCCGGACTATGGCGATAAACGCACCCGTAATACGCGGCTCGGACCCGGGGGCGGTACCCGGCGACTCCACCACTTCTCCCTCATTGGGGGCCGATGGGGTCGAAATAGGATCGACGAACGTCTAAAGGGGCCAGCTTTTGCTCGGTAGGTACCACCGTTATCGGACCAAATGTACAGTTGCCAATGACAACCGTGCTCCGGCAATGGCGCTTGCTGCGTAAGCAGTTCGCGTCGCCGAAACTAAGTCCTTGCGCTTAGCCGCGTAAGGCGGGGTTCGCAGGTACCTGGCAACAGAAACCTGCACTATCCCCATTCAGCGATTTATCTTGCATCAGCATGTCCGATGCCAAAGTATTGCTACAGCGGTTCTTTCATCCCCCGAGGTCATGTTGAAACATCTCGCCATCGTCTTTGCTTGCCTCGCCGTGCCCGCAGCGGCGGAAACCAGCGGCATCCGGTTTGACCAGATGCCGGTCGGTTGCCGGATTTTCGGAACGTACGGATCAGGCGCCGAGGTGATTGATGAATACATGGGCTTGTCGGGTGGCAACCATGTAACGAAAACATATGAAGGACCGGGCGGTCGCCGGCTCATCCGCACGACAACATTTTCACGCCAAGGTTTGATACTGCGCAAGGATTGGGCCGACGGCAAATGGGAAACCTTCGATCCTGCATCGTGCTTCGATGTACCAGGCGATTGCCGATATACGTATCGTAACGCGGATGGCGCGGACCAGGTTTATCTGGGACAGAACACACGGCGTGGCCGCAGGGTAACAAGTGAAGGCGGGTTTGAAGGTGAGCCCGCTTTTTCACCAACCGTATCGACACTCGGTCCCTTCAACAACGCGGAAAGCTTTACCGAAGGGCAGACTTCGTTTCAGGTCACCCGCTATGAAAACTGTGGCCTCGGTTCCTGACAG
>JANNKX010000040.1:0-18324 GCA_031396505.1 Rhodobacterales bacterium | reverse complement strand
GGAAACCGGGTCACAGGCACGGGCAGGCGTCGGCAGATGGATCACCTTTTACAACCATCAGCGGCCCCAAGCCGCCCATGGCGGATAGCCGCCCGCTGTGGTCTGCTTCAACGCAACCCAAACCGATCAGCAGGTGCAGGCAGTAGCTTAAATCACCCGGAAATCTGTCCAAAACTTGGGGAGTAGCTCAGTTTGCCAAAGGCGGAGTGGCTGCTGGCCGACCGGGGCTATGACGCCGACTGGTTCACAGATGCTTTGAAAGACAAAGGGATAAAGCCCTGCATCCCGGGACGGAAGTCGCGTGGCAAACCCATCAAACACGACACGCGCCGCTACAAACGCCGCAACAGGATCGAGATCATGTTCGGCCTGCTGCAAGACTGGCGACGTGTGGCCACCCGATACGACCGGTGCCCAAAGGTCTTCCTCTCCGCCATGGCCCTCGCCGCAACCGTCTTGTTCTGGCCATGAAGCAGCAGTGAGTCCTGACCCTAGAGGCTATTCAACCTGAGCAAGGATACGGCGACGCAGATGCGGCTGATCTGCGTGACCGAGGCCCGCATGATCGCCCCGGGAATAATATCAGGGACTTCATGGCAGTACCCAAGAACCTCCGAAAACCCGACGAGGTTCAATCAGAAAATCGAACTCACTTGCGAACGAGTATCAACTGTGCCATCAGATGCAAATCGTTCTCATATATGTCCTTTGTTGAGACGACTTGAAAAGGAAATCGCGATGATCCGCTTTTGTTTGCGATCTATGATTTTGATAGGCGCTTTCCTGGGGGCGCAAGAGGCAGCGGCACAGGACAGATTCAAGGTGGTGACAACATTCACGATCATCGCGGATATGGCACGAAATGTTGCCGGGGATGCGGCGGATGTGGAATCGATCACCAAGGCGGGGGCGGAAATCCATGGGTACGAGCCGACGCCGGGGGATATCGTGCGGGCGCAGGATGCGGATCTTATCCTTTGGAACGGACTGAACCTTGAACTTTGGTTCGCGCAGTTTCTGGGGAACTTGGCGAATGTTCCCAGTGCGACGTTGACACAAGGGATCGAGCCGATGGGTATCGGGGAAGGCGAATACGCGGGGCGGCCAAACCCGCATGCTTGGATGAGTCCGGATAATGCTTTGATATATGTTGACAATATCCGTGATGCGCTGTCCAAGCATGATCCGGAAAATGCGGCGGTCTATGCGGCGAACGCAGAAGCGTACAAGGCGGAAATCACGGCGACGATTGCACCGCTACGCACAGCAGTTCAAGCAGTGCCGGAAGATCGGCGTTGGCTGGCGACATGCGAGGGTGCGTTCAGTTACCTGATCCGTGATTTCAAGATGAAAGAACTGTATCTGTGGCCAATCAATGCAGATGCGCAGGGCACGCCACAACAAGTGCGCCGGGTGATTGACGCGATTCGGGAAAACAACGTGCCGGCAATCTTCTGCGAAAGCACGGTGAATCAGGACCCGGCGAGGCAAGTGGCACGGGAAACAGGCGTGCGCTATGGCGGGGTGCTCTATGTGGACAGCCTGACCGAGGCGGAGGGTTTGGTGCCGACCTATATTGATCTGCTGCGGGTAACGTCAGAGACCATTGTTGCGGGTCTGACGGAGGGTGAATGAAATGTGCCGCGCAGCATCATCAACGGCTTGGCCGATGACGGACGGTGCCAGATGAAACAGGGTGCGAAGGCTGCGGCATCATCGGGGATCAAGGCGCAGGGCGTCTATGTGACGTATCGCAACGGGCAAACAGCACTGCGCGATACGACATTTGAGGTTCCGACAGGCACGATTACTGGGCTGGTTGGGGTGAACGGCGCGGGAAAGTCAACGATCTTCAAGGCGATCATGGGGTTTGTTCCGGTTGCAAAAGGCGAAATCACAGTTTTGGGGCAATCGGTCAAATCGGCGCTAAAGGCAAACCTTGTGGCCTACGTACCGCAATCAGAAGAGGTGGATTGGACGTTTCCGGTGCTGGTAGAAGATGTGGTAATGATGGGGCGCTATGGGCATATGGGGTTCCTTCGCAATGCGAGTGCAAGGGATCAAGCGGCGGTTACGGATGCGTTGGCGCGCGTGAACATGGCGGATTTTCGCAAGCGGCAGATCGGCGAACTATCCGGCGGGCAACGCAAGCGGGTGTTTCTGGCGCGCGCACTGGCGCAGGACGCGCGGGTGATCCTGCTGGACGAACCGTTTACCGGCGTGGACGTGCAGACGGAAGATGCAATCATCACTTTGCTGCGCGAGATGCGGGACGAGGGGCGTGTCATGCTGGTATCGACGCACAATCTTGGATCGGTGCCTGAATTCTGCGACCGGACGGTGATGGTCAAGGGTACGGTACTGGCTTATGGGCCGACAGCAACAACATTCACGCGCGAAAACCTTGAACTGGCATTCGGAGGCGTGCTGCGGCATTTCGTGTTGGGCGGGGCAGATCTGCATGATGACGACGACGCGCGGTCGGTGTCGGTATTCACGGATGATGAACGCCCGTTCGTTGTATACGATAAGCCAGTGGTGAAGTGATGGAAGCGCTTCTTCTGCCATTTCAATACAACTACATGATCAGTGCGATGTGGGTTTCGGCGCTGGTGGGTGGGGTATGCGCGTTCTTGTCCGTGTTCCTGATGCTGAAAGGCTGGTCCTTGATTGGGGACGCGCTCAGCCATTCCATCGTTCCGGGGGTGGCTGGGGCCTATATGCTGGGCTTGCCATTCGCGTTGGGGGCATTTGCGGCAGGAGGACTTGCTGCAGCGGCGATGCTATTTCTGAACCAGCGTTCGGGGTTAAAGGAAGACGCGATCATCGGATTGATTTTCACGTCGTTCTTTGGGCTAGGGCTGTTCATGGTATCAGTGTCACCCACTTCCGTTTCGGTACAAACCATCACCATGGGCAATATTCTTGCGATCACACCTGAAGATACCCTGCAACTGGCGATTATCGGGTTTGTGTCGTTGGTGGTGTTGTTGGCGAAATGGAAAGATCTGATGGTGACGTTCTTTGATGAAAACCATGCGCGGTCGATGGGCATCAATACGGGACTGTTGAAGGTGGTTTTCTTTGCGCTGCTGTCGGCGTGCTGTGTGGCCGCGTTGCAGACCGTAGGGGCATTTCTGGTGATTGCGATGGTGGTGACACCGGGGGCGACGGCCTACCTTCTGACAGACCGTTTCCCGCGTTTGTTGATGGTCAGCGTGGCAATCGGGTCTGTCACGAGTGCCACCGGTGCCTATATCAGCTTTTTCTTGGATGGCGCGACCGGCGGGGTGATTGTGTGCCTGCAAACGGCGATCTTTTTGCTGGCTTTCGTCTTTGCGCCGAAACACGGCTACCTTTCCGCGCGTCGGCGCATGGCCAATGCATTGGAGGCCGCACCGTGACGGCGGACCTGCTGCAACCGTTTCAGTTTGGCTTTATGCGAAATGCCTTTATTATCATGGCGATGATAGCCGTGCCAATGGCGTTGCTGTCGTGTTATCTGGTGCTCAAGGGCTGGTCGCTGATGGGGGATGCCATTAGCCATGCGGTGTTGCCGGGCGTGGTGGCGGCCTACATGCTGAATATTCCTTTGGTGATCGGCGCATTTTGTGCGGGCATGTTCTGCGCGGTCTTTACGGGCTTTCTGCAGGAAAACAGTCGGGTCAAGCGGGATACCGTGATGGGCATCGTGTTCTCGGGCATGTTCGGACTGGGTATCGTGATGTACACCAAAATCAGCACGGATGTGCATCTGGACCATATCCTGTTTGGTAATATGCTGGGCATAGGGGCGCAGGACCTGTGGCTGGCAGGTCCCATTTCGGTGCTGGTAAGTGGAGCTATTCTGGCGAAACGGCGTGACCTGATGCTGCATGCGTTTGATCCGGTGCAGGCGCAGGCCGTGGGGCTGCGGGTTGGGCTGATACATTACGGGCTGCTGGCGATGATGTCGTTGACCATCGTCGCGACGCTGACCGCGGTGGGTATTATCCTGTCCATCGGGTTGTTGATTGCGCCGGGGGCAATTGCGTTTCTACTGACAAAACGGTTTGACCGGATGCTGGTCGTCGCGGTGGGGGTGACCCTGGTCGCGGGGTTTCTGGGGGTTTACCTGAGCTTTTTCATCGACAGTGCGCCGGCACCGACCGTGATCCTGGTTCTGACGGCGGTGTTTATCCTCACCTTCATACGGTCGGCCCGGCGCGGCAAGTCGCACGCGATGGCTGCTGATCAGGCATAACCATCTGTTGCCACGGCGCTGCATCCTTGGGCAGTTCGCCACAAATCCGGGCGCGCGGCGGGAAAATAGCCGCAAGTGCGCCAAGTGGCTTGCGCCACGGTTTGCCCTTTGCAGATGCGGCATGGGATGGCCGAAGAGTCATGAAAGAACGTCTGTCGATCATTGTAGTCGAACGCGACGCCGACCGCGCGTTGCGCATCGTGGACGGTCTGCGCGAGGCGGGTGATCACGATATTCTTGTGATCTCCGAAAGTGCGGCCTTGTCGCGGCGTATCGCGGAACGCAAGCCCGATATCGTGCTGATTGATGCGGGGGATCCGTCGCGTGACGTGCTGGAAGAGTTGGCACTTGCATCGGGACCGATGGACCGTCCGGTGGCAATGTTCGTGGATCGGTCGGACGCCACGCTGACACGGACGGCGATCGAGGCGGGAATGTCGGCCTATGTCGTCGACGGATTGCGGTCGGACCGGATCAAGCCAATCCTTGATGCAGCCATTGCGCGGTTTCACATGTTTCACCGCATACGCGCGGAACTGGCCGCGACCAAGGCTGCCTTGGAAGAACGCAAGGTGATCGAGCGCGCCAAGGCCATTCTGATGCGCGCGCGCGGCATAGGCGAAGAAGAGGCCTATGCCCTGCTGCGCAAGACGGCGATGGATCAGGGACGCAGGCTTGCCGATATCGCACAACAACTGGTGATGGCGGCGGGGCTTTTGACATGAACCTGCGTCTGTTGCGTCTTGGCTATGTTCCGCTGACGGACGCCGCACCATTGATCGTGGCGCATGAATTGGGATTTGCCACCGAAGAGGGGCTGAACCTTGATCTGGTGCGGTCGCAGTCCTGGGCGCAAAGCCGCGATCATCTGGGTGCAGGAGCGGTGGACGCTGCACATATGCTGCTGTCGATGCCAATTGCCCAGCGTTTGGGCTTGGGGCCTGCGTTGCCGGGTATGGACGTGCTGATGGTCCTGTCACAGGGCGGACAGGCAGTGGCGATCAGTACGGCCTTGGCGGAGCAGATGCGCGCTGGCGGCTATACGTTCGATTTTACCAACCCGATGGCAGCAGGGGTTGCGTTGCACGCGGCAAGCGGCGGGCGGTTGCGGGTGGGGGTGCCGTTTCACGCCTCCACGCATGCGGAACTGATGTGGCATTGGCTGATGGCGGTGGGGTTTACTCCGACACAGCTTTTGGTGCGCACAGTGCCGCCGCCTTTGATGGCTTCCTCCCTCGCATCCGGTGAGGTGGACGTGTTCTGTGTGGGCGAGCCGTGGGCCTCGGTTGCGGTGGATGCAGGCGCGGGCGTGATGCTACTGCCGGGGCGGGCAATCTGGACAAGCGCGCCGGACAAAGGGCTGGTGATGCGGCGTGAAATGGCCGCCACATCCCCCGATCTTACGGGGCGATTGATGCGGGCGGTGTGGCGAGCCGGCAAATGGCTGGACCAGCCAGACAATCGCGGCACAGCAGCCGAGATTCTGTCGCGACCGCATTATCTCAATCTTCCATCCGAGATGACGGAACGCGCGTTGCTGGGCCGTTTTGTAATCAGTGCGGCGGGCGAGGTGCGGACAACGCCGCACTTTATAGGCTTTCATGACGGGGCGGCGACCTTTCCGTGGAAAAGTCTGGCGGCGCTGTTTGCCGACCGGATGGCGCGTCAGCACGGGCAAGATACAAAGGCTGCGATGCAGACAGCCATGGCCTGTTTCCGGACTGATCTTTTCCGGCTGCACTTGCGGGCGGCAGGGGCCGATCTGCCAGGGGCATCGGCCAAGGTTGAAGGCGCGATTTCCCATCCAACTGCGGTGGCATCAGAACAGGGGCGCATGATTCTGCGCCCCGATGCGTTCTTTGACGGACACCTTTTCGAGCCGCCGTTTCAAGAACGCTGAAATTCTGGGCAATCTGCGCGCTGGGCAACAGAATTGCATGCTGCACCATCTTTGCCGCACCGCAGCACTGGCGTTGGATCGGTGCTGGTGCCATTCTCAGCATTAGACGTGTGCAGTGCGGTATTCGTCTGATGCTGGTTCGCAAAGAAGCGGGCCTTTCCCAAGGCAGTGTGGCCACCAAGAAATGCGGTTCATCCGAACCGTGTGACGGGTGGATTTTTCTTTTTCGCCAGCCATGCGGTGCACACTTTGCGCCCAAGAGGACAGCCAGGATGACACAACAGTTTCTGACCCGCCGCCACCTGTTGAAATCGGCCACAGGTGTAGTGGCAACCATGGCTGCGGCCCGCGTCCTGTTGCCGGGTGGCGCATGGGCCAACACACCTACGCCCGAAGTAACGGGCGCCAAGCTGGGCTACATCGCGCTGACCGATAGCGCGCCCTTGATCATCGCGCAGGACAAGGGGCTGTTTGCAAAATACGGCATGACAGAAATGCTGATCGAAAAGCAGGCCAGCTGGGGGGCCACGCGCGATAACATGACGCTGGGTGGTGCGGCAGGGGGGATCGACGGTGGGCACATCCTGCGGCCGAAGGTGCATCTCTATGCGACGGGTTCGGTAATCCAGAATAGCCAGCCGCTGCCAATGTACACGCTCTTAAGCTTGAATGAGGATTGTCAGGGCATTTCGGTCACGCAAGCCTACTCCGACACCGGCGTCGGGCTGGACAGCGCGCCTTTGCGCGACGTGTTCGCGGCCAAGCGGGCGGCGGGTGCGGAAATTCCTGTAGCCATGACATTCCCCGGTGGCACGCATGATTTGTGGATGCGCTACTGGCTGGCCGCGGGTGGGATAGACCCGACCAAGGATGTTGACCTGATCGTGGTGCCGCCGCCGCAAATGGTGGCGAACATGAAGGTCGGCAATATGGAGGCGTTCTGTGTGGGTGAGCCGTGGAATGAACAGCTTGTGAACCAGGGCATTGGATTTACGGCCACGACGACAACCGAAATCTGGGCGCGGCATCCGGAAAAGGTGCTTGGGATGCGGGCGGACTGGGTTGATGCAAACCCGAACGCGACGATTGCCATCATGATGGCTGTGATGGAGGCACAGATGTGGTGCGATCTGCCAGAAAACAAACAGGAAATGGCCGAAATCATCGGGCGGCGCCAATGGTATAACGTGCCGGTGGAAGATATCATCGGACGCATCAAGGGCGATATCAACTATGGCAACGGGCGCACCGTCAGCGACCCTGGCCTTGCAATGAAATTCTGGGGTGCCAAAGGCGAGACGTCCTATCCGTGGAAGTCGCTGGACACGTGGTTCATCACGGAAAACAAACGCTGGGGCTATCTTCCGGGTGATGTGGACGCCAAGGCTCTGGTCGATGCGACAAACCGTTCGGATCTGTGGCTGACGGCGGCGGCAGGTCTTGGTCTTGATACATCTGGGATGGGCGAGAGCCGAGGCGTGGAGACGTTCTTTGATGGCAAGACCTTCGATCCGGCAAATCCGCAAGCCTACCTCGACAGCCTGCCGATCAAGGCAATGGCATGATGGGGGCCATGATGACCGTAACCACATTGAAGGCCGCGCCGCACACATCCCCGGTATCGGCGCATGTGGTCGCACTGCCGCCCGCCAAGCGCCGTCCGGCGATCGGCGCGCGCCTTCTGCACGCGCTGACACGGAACGTGCTGCCACCCGCGATTGTGCTAATGTTGCTGCTGGTGATCTGGCAGGTCGCCTTCTCCGGCAGCACATCCGGACTACCCACGCCTTTGGATGTCTGGGCGCAAAGCCGCGACTTGATCCTTGATCCGTTCTTTGTGTACGGCACGCAGGATATTGGGCTTGGCTGGCGGGTGCTGACATCGTTGGAGCGGGTCGCCTATGGCTTTGGCCTTGCGGCGGTTGTGGGTGTTTTGGTCGGCGCGGCCATCGGGCAATCGGTCTGGCTGATGCGTGGGTTGGACCCGATCTTTCAGGTGCTGCGCACAGTGCCGCCACTGGCATGGCTGCCGATCAGCCTTGCCGCGTTTATGGACAGCGGGCCATCGGCTATATTTGTGATCTTTATCACGGCGATCTGGCCGATCATTATCAACACCGCCGCAGGCGTGCGGGTGATCCCGCAAGATTACCGCAACGTGGCGTCCGTGCTGCGTCTGAACCAGGTCGAGTTCTTTTGGAAGATCATGGTGCCTTCGGCGGCACCCTACATCTTTTCGGGACTGCGCATCGGGGTCGGTCTGTCATGGCTGGCGATTGTGGCGGCCGAGATGCTGACAGGGGGCGTGGGTATCGGGTTCTTCATCTGGGACGCGTGGAATTCATCGCGCCTGACCGACATCATCGTGGCGCTGGTCTACATCGGCGTGACGGGCTTTGTGCTTGACCGGCTGGTGGGCTGGCTCGGCAGTATCATTTCACGCGACACAGCGACGTAACGGAGACAGCACATGAGCTATCTGAAAATCGACCGCGTGATGAAAAGTTTCACCAATGGCGCGCGCACCACCGAGGTCTTGTCAGACATTCGGCTGAACATCGAAAAGGGTGAATTCGTATCGATCATCGGCCATTCAGGCTGTGGAAAATCGACGCTGCTGAACCTGATCGCCGGGTTGACGCAGGTCACGACAGGGGCGATCAAACTGGATGGGCGCGAGGTGAACGCGCCGGGGCCCGACCGGGCGGTGGTGTTTCAGAACCACAGCCTGCTGCCGTGGCTGACGGTATACGACAACGTTAAGCTGGCGGTGGCCAAGGTGTTCGGCGCGACGCGAACGCGGGCACAAAGGCATGCGTGGATCATGGAAAACCTTGATCTGGTGCAGATGACCCATGCGGCAGACAAACGCCCCGGCGAGATTTCGGGCGGGATGCGGCAACGTGTGGGTATCGCACGGGCTTTGGCGATGCAGCCGAAAGTTTTGCTGCTGGATGAGCCCTTTGGCGCGCTGGATGCGTTAACACGGGCGCATTTGCAGGACGCGGTGATGGATATCCACGCGCGCCTGAAAAACACGATGATCATGATCACGCATGACGTGGATGAGGCCGTGTTACTGGCCGATCGGGTGGTTATGATGACAAACGGCCCGGCCGCGACGATTGGCGCAGTGCTGGACGTCGCCCTGCCGCGCCCGCGTGACCGCATCACGCTGGCCACGAATCCCGAATATCTGCGTTCGCGCGAGGCAGTGTTGCGGTTCTTGTACGAACGTCACCGTTTCGTCGAAGCGGCGGAGTAAGGCCATGACCCAAAAACTTGTGGTCATAGGGGCCGGCATGGCATCGGGGCGGATGTTGGAACATTTGTTCGCAATCGCGCCGCATGCGTTTGATGTAACGCTGTTTAACGCCGAGGCGCGTGGTAACTATAACCGGATCATGTTGTCACCCGTGCTGTCGGGGGAAAAGGTGTTCGCCGATATCGTGACGCATGATGCGGATTGGTATGCCACGCGCGGCGTCGATTGCCGCTTTGGCGAGGCGGTGGTCAAGATCGACCGCGCCAATCGCGTGGTGTATTCGAACACCGGCGGTGTGCCGTATGAGAGACTGGTGATTGCGACGGGATCGGCACCCTTCATCATTCCGGTGCCTGGCAAGGATTTGGCGGGGGTCTGCACGTACCGCGATCTTGAAGATACCAACGCGATGATCGCGGCAGCGAAACCGGGGGCCAAGGCGGTGGTCATTGGCGGTGGTTTGCTGGGGCTGGAGGCGGCGGCAGGCATGGCGCTGCGTGGGGCCGAAGTGACAGTGATCCACCTGATGGGACATCTGATGGAGCGGCAGCTGGACCCTGCGGCGGGATATCTGCTGCAACGGGATCTGGAGGCCAAGGGCATTCGCGTCCATTGCAAGGGGGCGACCAAGGCCATTCTGGGCACCGACCGGGTCGAGGCCGTGCTGCTGGAGGATGGTACGGTCTATGACGCCGACCTTGTGTGTTTTGCCGTTGGTATCCGGCCCGAAACACGTTTGGCCAACGACGCGCATCTTGAGGTGAACCGCGGCATTGTTGTCAACGATCAACTCACCACCTCCGATCCTGCAATCTTTGCCATCGGCGAATGCGTGGAACATGAGAAGCAACTGTTCGGCCTTGTGGCACCCCTTTACGATCAGGCCAAGGTGTTGGCGGCCACGCTCGCGGGGCAGCATGCGGTCTTTGCGCCCGTGCAGACGGCGACCAAGCTGAAGGTGACGGGCGTCGATCTGTTCAGCGCAGGCGATTTCGCCGATGGTCCGGGGCGCGAGGATATCGTGTTCCGCGATCCGGGGCGCGGGATTTACAAACGCCTGATCCTTGAGGGCAACCGCCTGCTGGGCGCGGTGATGTATGGCGATACGACGGATGGGGCATGGTTCTTTGGTTTGATCAAGGACGGCACCGACATTTCCGATATGCGCGATACCCTGATTTTTGGCCCCGCCTTTGCCGGAGGGCCCAGGCCGGACCCTTTGGCAGCCGTTGCAGCCTTGCCGCCTGAGGCGGAAATTTGTGGCTGTAACGGCGTTTGCAAGGGCCGGATCGTGGATGCGATCGGGGCTGGGGCAACCACACTGGACTTGATGCGCACAGCGACAAAGGCCAGCGCATCGTGCGGCACCTGCACCGGGTTGGTGGAACAGGTCATGGCATTGACGCTGGGTGACGGCTTTTCCGCCAATGCCAATCCACCCATCTGCAAATGCACCGACCACACCCACGAAGACGTACGGCGATTGATCAAATCCATGGGTTTGAAATCCATTCCTGCGGTGATGCAGGAACTGGGCTGGACAACCATTGGGGGCTGCGCGTCCTGCCGCCCGGCGTTGAATTACTATCTGATTGCGGATTGGCCGACAGAATACGTCGATGACCGTCAGTCGCGTTTCGTCAACGAACGCAACCACGCGAATATCCAGAAGGACGGGACCTATTCGGTGGTGCCGCGCATGTGGGGCGGGGTAACCACGCCGGCGGAACTGCGCGCGATTGCGGACGCCGCCGATAAATACAACGTGCCGATGGTCAAGGTCACCGGCGGCCAGCGGATCGACCTGCTGGGCGTGCGCAAGGAAGACCTGCCTGCGATGTGGTCCGATCTGAACGCGGCGGGAATGGTATCGGGGCACGCGTATTCCAAAGGGCTCCGCACGGTGAAAACCTGCGTGGGCACCGAATTCTGCCGCTTTGGCACGCAAGACAGCACCGGGCTCGGCATTCGTCTGGAGAAACTGTTGTGGGGGTCATGGGCGCCGGCAAAGGTAAAGCTGGGTGTATCCGGCTGCCCGCGCAATTGCGCCGAGGCGACGTGCACGGATATCGGCGTGGTCTGCGTGGACAGCGGATACGAGATCAGCGTGGCAGGGGCAGCGGGGATGGATGTGAAGGAAACCGAGTTTCTGATCAAGGCCACAACCGAGGCCGAAGTGATGGAAATCATTGCGGCCTTCGTGCAGCTTTACCGCGAGAACGCCCGCTATCTGCACCGCATCTATAAGTGGGTGACCAAAGTGGGCCTTGACTGGTGCCGCGAACAGATCGCGGACCCGGCCCGTCGCCGCGCGCTTTATGACCGCTTTATGCTGTCGCAGAGCATCTACCAGAAGGACCCCTGGGCGGAACATGCCGCAGAACCTGCGGTCTGGGCGCCGATCGCCGATTTCACGCTGCGGGCGGCAGAATGACACATTTTATCGATATCGGCGCACTGGATGACATTCCGCGCCAAGGCGCTCGGGTCGTCAGGGTCGCATCGGGCTGCATCGCGGTGTTCCGCACGGCCACTGACCGGGTCTATGCCATCGAGGATCGCTGTCCGCACAAGGGTGGGCCGTTGTCCGAAGGGATTGTGCATGGTCAGGCTGTGACTTGCCCGCTACATGCGATGGTGTTCGATCTGAACACGGGACAGGCGCAGGGGGCCGATGCGGGGCAGGTGCGGACCTTTGCCGCGCGGGTTGAGGGCGGGCGCATCCTGCTGGATGCCGCGCTGATGGCCCGGCAGAGTGCGGCCTGATGACGGCGGTGCGCACGACCTGCCCCTATTGCGGCGTGGGCTGTGGGGTTTTGGCGACTCCCGACGGGAAGGGTGGTCTTGCCATTGCGGGCGACCCGGATCACACGGCCAACGCGGGGCGGTTGTGCGTCAAGGGGGCGGCATTGGGCGAAACTGTCGGGCTGGAGCGGCGGCTATTAACGCCACGCATCGACGGCAAGGTGGCTGATTGGGACACGGCACTGGACCTGATCGCCATGCGGTTCCGCGAGACGATTGCCAAACATGGCCCCGATTCCGTGGCGCTGTATGTGTCAGGGCAGCTGCTGACCGAAGACTACTATGTCGCCAACAAGCTGATGAAAGGTTTCATCGGGTCTGCCAACATCGACACCAATTCACGGCTGTGCATGGCCTCGTCCGTGGCGGGCCACAGGCGGGCCTTTGGCAGTGACACCGTGCCGGGGCAATATGCGGATCTGGAGCTGGCGGATCTGGTGGTGCTGGTGGGATCAAACCTCGCATGGTGCCACCCCGTCCTTTACCAGCGGCTGATGGCGGCAAAAGAGGCGCGGCCTGCGATGCAGATCGTGGTGATTGACCCGCGCCGGACGGCCACCTGCGACGGGGCCGATCTGCATCTGGCTTTGGCACCGGGGATGGATGCCGTCCTGTTCAACGCACTTCTGGCGCATCTGGACGCAATGGGCGCGACCAATCCCGAGTTTTTGACCCATGTCACAGGGTACGATGTGGCGCTCGCTGCCGCGCGCGCCACCGACCCTGCAGCAGCGGGTCTTGATCCGGCGGTTCTGGCGCGGTTTCTGCACCTCTGGACCGCCAGCGAGAAGGTCGTCACCGTCTATTCGCAGGGGATCAACCAATCGGAAACCGGCACTGATCAGGTCAACGCGATCATCAACTGCCATCTTGCCACAGGCCGCATCGGCCGCCCCGGCATGGGACCGTTTTCCGTGACGGGCCAGCCGAACGCGATGGGCGGGCGCGAGGTGGGCGGGCTGGCCAACATGCTGGCCTGCCATCTGGAGATTGAGAACCCCCGCCACCGAGATGCCGTGCAGGCCGTCTGGGCCGCACCCCGCATGGCAACGAAGCCGGGCTTGAAGGCCGTAGATATGTTCCGGGCCGTCGGCGATGGCCGGATCAAGGCGTTGTGGATCATTCACACCAACCCTGCCGTGACGATGCCCGAGGCCGATCTGGTGGCAAAGGCCATCGCCGCCTGTGATTTTGTCGTGGTCAGCGACGTGACGGCGGCGACCGATACGGCGCGGCTGGCCGATGTGCTGCTGCCTTCAGCGGCATGGGGCGAAAAGGATGGTACGATCACCAACTCCGAACGGGTGATCAGCCGCCAGCGTGCAGCCTTGCCCGAGCCGGGGCAGGTGCGCGCCGATTGGTGGCAACTGGCGCAGGTGGCGAGGCGGATGGGCTTTTCTGGGTTCGACTGGATGTATCCCGCTGCGATCTTTCGTGAATATGCAGCCCTTTCCGGTGTTGCGGGTGATCTTGGCAGCGACTTCGATATTTCGGCCATGGCGGGCGTTGATGACGCTGGCTATGCCGAAATGCAGCCCTTTCAATGGCCCCGGACAACCGCGCGGCAGGGGGGAAGGTTCTTTGGTGACGGGCAGTTTCACACGGCTGACGGGCGTGCAGTGATGGTCCCTGTCACGCCACGCGCGCCGCTGGCCCTGACGCCTGCGCATCCCTACAGACTGAACACCGGGCGCATTCGCGACCAGTGGCACACCATGACGCGCACGGGGGTGTCGCCCCGCCTGTCACGCCATCTGGCCGAACCGTTTCTTGAACTGCACCCGCAGGACGCGCGGCGTCTTGGCCTCGCGCCTGCAAGTCTGGCCGAGGTCAGCAATGCGCATGGCCGGGCCATTCTGCGTGTGTTGGTGACAGACCGCGTGGCGCAGGCACACCCCTTTGCACCGATGCACTGGACGGGCGAGACGGCACCGACGGGGCGGATTGATGCACTGGTGCCGGGCCTGACGGATGCGATATCGGGGCAGCCTGCCAGCAAGTCGGCGGGCGTGGCGATCCGGCCATTTGCGGCGCAATGGTACGGCTACGCCGTGGCGCGCGATCGGTTCCGGCCCGTCTGTGAATACTGGGCGCGCGCGCCCTTGCCGGGGGGGATGCAGGCGGAACTTGCAGGCCTGACTGCGCCGGATGATTGGACCGATGCCGCGCGCGCGATGTTCGGGCTGCAAGGTGACCCGATCATGGTGCGTGATCCCGTTCGCGGGTTGCACCGGATGGCGTTTCTGCAAGGTGGCGTGCTGGTCGCGGCCTTGTTCATTGCACCCGAACCGGTTGCCTTGTCACGCAGCCATGTGGCGGGCTTGCTAGGGCAGATGGCCGATCATGCGGCGCTTGCAGGGCGCGCCGGGGCCGATGTTCCAGACCCCGGCGCGCAACTGTGCGCATGTTTTAGTGTGGGCGTGAATACGATTGCGCGCGCGGTCACCGAACAGGGCTTGATGACGGTTGATGCCATCGGTGCGGCCTTGCGCGCGGGCACGAATTGCGGGTCATGCCGCCCGGAAATCCGCGCCCTGATTGCACAACTGACCCCCCTATGTGAGGCTGCAGAATGACCTTTCACGCCAATCCCATCGGGCTGCACGACACTGACGTCGTGCCTAGGCCGGGGCATATCGCCCTTGTGGGGGCAGGCCCCGGTGCGGCTGACTTGCTGACGTTGCGGGCGGTGGAACGGATGCGTGCGGCGGATGTGATCTACTATGACCGCCTGGTTGATCCGGCGGTTCTTGCAATGGCGGGGCACAGTCCGCGACGGGTTTTTGTGGGTAAAGAAGTCGGCGCGCATAGCTGGCCACAAGACCGGATCAATGCGGCGATCACGGCATCGGCGCTGTCGGGGTTGCGGGTCGTTCGCCTGAAATCAGGTGATCCGTCAATCTTTGGCCGCGCGGGCGAAGAAATCGCCGCCGCCCGCGCCCTTGGCATCGCAATCGAGATTATCCCCGGCATTACCGCTGCAAGTGCGGGTGCCGCCAGCCTGTGCCGCCCATTGACGGAACGCGGGCAGACGGAACGGCTGGTGCTTGCCACCGCGACCTGTCGTCCGGGCGATGCATGGGCGGGGCTGGACGGGGTGCTGCAACCAGGCACGATGCTGGCGCTCTATATGGCAATGCACCGTCTGGACGATGTGCAGACGGCATTGCGCAAGGGTGGTTTGGGTGATGCGCACGGTGCGTTGATTGCGGCGCATATCGGCACGCCGCGCGAGGCGGTGTTGGAAACGACCGTAGGCGGCCTGTGTGCGGACGTGCAACGTCATGGGATCGGCAACCCGGCGATCATCTATGTCAGTGTGCCGAAGATCGGTCAGACCGCAAGTTCGGGCATAAAGGCCAATGCCGTTCCCGCCGTCTAAAGCGTGTCTTGGGCAATCGGGTTCAGCCGATTGCCCGAGACACGCAACGTTCACAGGTGATCCGCTCTAGAATGGCACAGGTGCCATGAACTGAACCCTCGCGCCCGTTGTGGGGTGGTGCAGCGACAGGGTTTGCGCATGCAACATCAGGCGTGGATGGGTGCGGGTGGTTTCTGCCGCATAGATCTGATCCCCAAGGATCGGATGGCCAAGTGACAGCATATGTACCCGCAACTGGTGGCTGCGCCCCGTGTGCGGTGTCAGACGGACCCGGGTTTCCTCTGGGCTGCGGCCAATAACCTGCCAGTCTGTCTGCGCGGGCTTTCCGTCAGGATCGACCTTTTGGCGCGGGCGGTACGCCCAATCGCTCGCCAGCGGCAGGTCAACCCGGCCCTGATCGCCATCCATCTGCCCTTGCAGACGGGCGATATAGGTTTTCTCGGCGCGACGCTGTTCAAACTCCTGCCCCAGAAAGCCCTGCGCCGCCTTTGTACGCGCAAAGATGATGACACCGCTGGTATCGCAATCCAGCCGATGCACCAGCAGCGCATTCCAGCATGCGGCCTGCAGGCGGGTGATCAGGCAATCTTGCCGATTGGCCAGCTTGCCCGGCACAGTCAGCAGGCCGGCGGGCTTGTCCAGCACGATGATCGCCGCGTCCTCATACAGAATCTGCAGCGGCGTATCCGGGGGATCATAGGCAAAATCCGGGATGAGAGAGGGTTCAGACAATACTGTGGCCTTCGGCAACAAGGCGGTCTTTCAGATGCCGAATGTGGGCTGGGCCCACCTCGCAACAGCCGCCCACGATTGTTGCCCCCTGCCTCACCCAGCCCATAGCGAAATCTGCATACTTTGCAGGCGTCAGATCATGGCGCGCATGCAGCGCATCAACGGTCGGCTGATCGGCCTTGAAATCGGCGGTAATATGCGTGAACCCGTTGGCATAGGCCCCAAACGGCAGGCCAAAGCCGTGCACCACATCCATCGCCGCCGCCATCGCCTCGGGCACCGAACAGTTCACTAACACCGCCGCCGGCGCATAGTCGCGCACAAGGCGCACCACATCCGCCACAGGCTCGCCCGACCGCAGCTTGCTGCCATCGGCATCATCCACACTGATCGACAGCCACACGGGCTTGCCCTTCACAACGCCCGCCAGCGCACCTTCGGCCTGCAGGATCGACGATGCCGTCTCGATCAGGAACAGATCGACATGGGGGGCCATCAGGGCCGAGTTCTCGGCGTATTTCGCAGCCGCCTCGGCCAATGGCTGCGTCAGATCCGGCCGGTATGAGGCGACCAGCGGCCCCAGTGCGCCCGCAATACGCCCCGACCCATGGGCATCGCGCGCCTCGACCGCCTGCGCCAGCGCGCGCAGGTGCAGGGCGTGGTACAGATGATCCAAACCCGCCGGGATCAGGCGGTCATGGTGGATGGCATAGCTGTTGGTCGTGGCAATCGTGGCCCCGGCGGCAAAGTAATCGGCATGGATATCGCGCACCAATGTCGGATGATCCATCATCACCTGCGTCGCCCACAGCGGCGTTGGCCGGTCACCCGCGCGCGCGAGCAATTCCTGCCCCATGCCGCCGTCAAAAAGTGTGATATCGGTCATGCAGGGCCCCTTGCCGTTGGCCATGGCCCCGCAGGGTTGGCCGAAATGTGATCGCCGCACCATCGTTCCGCTGACAAGGAAGATCAAGCATGGCCGGGGCAGCGCGCGCCAGTTTCAGGCCCTTTCCGCACGGGCTGCCTCAAGTTCGGCCATCGTTGGGTCACGCGTCGCAACGGCGGTCGCCACATCTGCCGCGTCAAAGCGTTGCGGGATATGTTGCGGGCAGTTCGAATCCCACGCCGTTACGGTGAACAGAATGGCCGGCTTTGGTCGCGCCTTGTAGCCCTGCGACATCAGGCGTTCAGTCAGGCCCGGATCATCATCGATCACGCGCGCTGTGCCCCAGTTCTTGATCCGGCTACGCTGCGCATCGTCAATCAGGAAACGATCGGCGCGCCGATTGTCGGCCAGATTTCCGGATGTAATATAGTGTCGGCTGCCCGCATGATCCGAAAACCCGAGGGTCTGCGCATCCCGCACGCGCATGAACCCGGCAGGGCCGCCACGATGCCGGATATAGGGCTGACCCTCGCGGCATTCGTGGTTGCAAGACAAACACGCGTCTGTGCCGCAAGAAACTCTGCGAGGCCATCTGTGATCACCGTCTGAAAGCTCCCCTTTTCGTCCATCCGCGCGTATGCACCGCTCCAACCGCGGCGTGTCTGGATCGCTTTGACCGATGGCGTAACGATGATGCATCAGGCCTTCCGCATCAACTGCCCAGTTTCCATCGCCCTAACCGCGAGACCAGTCGCCGTGCCCGTCATGCCATTCATAGGCAACGTGGACGGCGATGCAGGCCCCGTGTCGCGCCCAAAGCTCCTTTATCGGGCGGTCGTCATGCTCTTTGGCCCATTTCGCGGTCAGAAACGCCTCAAAGGCCGTGCGGACGGTCAGAGACTCTGCGCGATTGCGCCGAGTGCTGTCGGGGGTATAGACGAGGGTACCGCTGTATTTGGCCTGCTGTAACTGGTGGACCCTGTCATCGAGTTTGGATGTCCAGAACTTGCGGCAATCACCCTCCCCAAAAAACGAAAACCCGAATGGACCGGTCTGATACGATGTCTGTGCTCGCTGCCGTGGTCGAGGCGCGCAGCCTGTCTGGCGCGGG
>JANNKX010000419.1:0-4858 GCA_031396505.1 Rhodobacterales bacterium | reverse complement strand
ACGGCCACGGCAACCCGATGCGCCGCGCCGCCGAACAGGCCCATGTCACTGGCATCACCGCCCTTGGTATCCGCAACGTCAGTTCCACTGCCAAGGATGGCTACGACGCCGCCCGCGCCATGGGCGATGATATCCTGTCGGTCCGGCAAGTGCGCAAACTGGGCGTGGACGGCGTATTGGCCCGCATCCCCAAGGGCGCGCGCCTGTACATCACCATCGACATCGACGGCTTCTGCCCGTCGATCGCGCCCGGAACCGGCACGCCGTCACACGGTGGTTTCCTGTACTACGAGGTGCTGGAGATCCTGCAAGGTGTCACCCGCGCGCATGACATCGTCGGCATCGACCTTGTCGAGGTCGCCCCCGATTATGATCATTCCGGCAGCACAGCAATCCTCGCAGCACAGGTGCTGCTGAACCTGCTCGGCTTCATCTTCCACGCAAGGGCAATGGCCTAGTTCTTGTCCTTGGCCTTGTCCTGCGACGCCGCAATCCGTGTCGCCGACGAATTTGCCACCACGACGGCGGGCTTTGATTTGTCCTTCTTCGGTTTCTTCACTTCTTTGTTCGATCGCATCTGACCTTTGGCCATGGCTTTTTCCCCTTGCGCATCTGTGCCTGACTTACCGTGTGCGCCCCGCATCGCCGCGCGTCAATCGTAAACCTACCCCGGCACAACCAACACCGTCGCCCCCAAAGGCTGCACCGCAGCCCCCGTGCCGCGCTTGAAATGCGCAAGGCCCGGTGCCGCCGCATCATTCACCAGCCCAAGATCGATCCAGCGCACGCCCTCGGCCCGCAGCGCGCACACCGCCTGCCACAGGATCACCCCATGCGCCCCCGCGTGGCGTGCGGCGTCATCAGCCCAGCCAAGGTGATAGCTCGCCGTGCCGCCTTCAACGATAAAACCCATGCCGGCGTGTACCTGCCCGCCTTGCCGCCAGACCCAGACGCGCCGTGCACCTTCCGGCAGCGCCGCCGAAAATGCGGGCGGCAGCGCCCGGTATCCCTTGACCCCGCGCTGCGCCGCCTCGACCGCCACCAGTGCGGCCCAGTCCTGCCCCCCGCCACGCTGCACCCGCAGCCCGGCCCGTTCGGCCGCCACCAGCCGATTGCGCCATTTGCCCGCCATTCCGGCCCGCAGAGCCGCCGGTTCCGGCCCGATATCCCAGATCGCATGATGGGCTGGCGTCACCAGCGGGATCAGCCCGAACCCCGCCATCCCCGCCTCTGGTGTGGCCACCGTCACGCCCCATCGGCGCGCAAACCGCCGCAACGCCCGCCGATGATCATCCGCCGTCCCCGAAGTCCAGATCGGCCCGCGTGACATCAACAGCATCCCCCGCCGTTCCACCACCAATGCCGTCCCACACCCGAAATCGGCCTGCGCCACATGCGCGCCAAGGCTGCGCGCCGCATGGCCATAGGCCGAAGACTGCGCAAAAGGCAGGAAACTCAGGTCGTGGCAGCCCGCATCAAACATGGCGCGATTAAGAGGCGGGAAACCTTAAGGCGCGATGAAGGCGCATGGCCTGCAAACAAAAACCCTTCGCCCCTGCCCCACGCCTCACGATCTGGGTGCCCACCCTGATCGCGGGTGCGCTCAGCCTTGTGTTTCTCGCGGCCTTCGCGCTTTACCGATAAAGCAGCGATGTTCCGTTTGCGAAAAGATGCACTTTCTTCGGGTCCGCCGTCAGCTTCACCGCCTTGTGGCGCAAATCCGCATGAATGCCCGGAAGTTTTGCCACCACCTGCGCGCCGTCCCCCTGACGCTTGAAATACAAAAGCGTCACTTCACCCAAAGCTTCGGTAATCTCGACCTCGCCATTGAAAAGCCACTCACCATCAGTTGCCACCATGTCCTCCGGTCGCACCCCGATATTGACCTGCCGCCCCTTGTCCGCCGCCGTCGTTGGCACCGCCGACCGCGCCGTCCCGCCATTGGCCAGCTTGATCGTCGTCACCGCCCCCGATTCCGCAACCTCACCCGCCAGCAGGTTCATCGACGGGCTGCCGATGAACTGTGCCACAAACTCATTCTCCGGGCGTTCATACAGCTCCAGCGGACTGCCAACCTGACTGATCCCGCCTCCCGCCAGAACCACAATGCGGGATGCCAGCGTCATCGCCTCCACCTGATCATGCGTCACATAAACCATCGTTGAATTCGGCATTGCCTCTTTCAGTTGCGCAATCTCGATCCGGGTCGCCACCCGTAGGGCCGCGTCAAGGTTCGACAGCGGCTCGTCGAACAGATAGACCTTCGGGTCGCGCACGATGGATCGCCCGATCGCCACCCGCTGACGCTGCCCGCCCGAAAGCGCCTTGGGCAGGCGGTCAAGATAGGGCGTCAGTTGCAGAATGCGCGCGGCCTTATCGACCGCCGCCGCAATCTCGGCCTGTGATTTCTTCGCAATCTTCAACGCAAACGACATGTTGTCGCGCACTGTCATGTGCGGGTACAGCGCATAGGACTGAAACACCATCGCGATGCCGCGTTGTGCGGGCGGCACGTCATTCATGCGCACGCCGTCAATCGTGAAATCACCGCCCGTAATCCGCTCCAGCCCGGCGATCATCCGCAGCAGGGTGGATTTCCCACAACCCGACGGCCCCACGAACACGATCAATTCGCCCGTCTTGATATCAAGGTTGATGTTCTTCAACACCTTGACCTCGCCATAGGCTTTCTCGACGTCCTTCAGCAAAAGACTGGCCATCTGTCCCTCCCCTTATCCCTGTTTTGCCAAGACATAGCCCCACGCCGGCAGATTGACGCGGTGCCCCTCGGGTTGTGTCGTGCCGATGCAGGCGCCGTAAGGCGTCCATGTGCCATCGGGCAATGTGCAAAGGGCGTCATGATCCGACAGGTTGAAGGCGCAAAAGATCTGCGTCGCGCCACGTGTCCGGATGAAACGCGCCACCTCGCCTTCGGCGGGCAGCATCGTCATCTCACCCGAAATCAGGGCCGGGTTTGACCGCCGCAGCGCCAGCACACGCCGATAATGCGCGAGCATCGACGAGGGATCGGTCTCTTGCGCCGCAACCGACAGGCCCAGATGCGGGGCGACGACCGGCAACCATGGCCTGCCCTGCGAAAAGCCCGCATTCGCGTTGTCCGTCACCCACGGCATCGGCGTCCGGCACCCGTCACGGCCCTTGAATTCTGGCCAGAACTGGATGCCGTAGGGGTCTTGCAAGTCTTCAAACGCGATATCCGCCTCCGGCAAGCCCAATTCCTCGCCCTGATACAGGCAGACTGACCCGCGCAGGCACGCGAGCAGCGTCGCATAGGCCCGCGCCGCCGCATTCGACAACCCCCAGCGGGTGACATGCCGGACGACATCATGGTTCGAATAGGCCCAGCACGGCCAAGCATCCGGTGCCACCGCATTCATCCGCGCGAATGTGTCCACAAGGCTTGCCGCCGTCAGCCGCGCCGGTTGCAGCATTTCGAACGGATAGCACATCTGCACCTTGTCGCCGCCCGAAGTGTATTCGGCCATGATCTCAAGGCCCCGCTGCGCATCGCCCACCTCGCCCACGGCCGCCGCGTTATAGGGATTCAGCACCGCCCTGAATTTTCGCAGAAAATTCAAGTTCTCCGGCTGGTTTTTGTCAAACAGGTGCAGCTGGTGGTTATACGGGTTCACGCTTGGCGCGATCGTATTGTTGCGCAGCGCCTTCGGCAGGGCGGGATTGTCGCGCAGATACTTGTCCGCGAAGTAAAAGTTGATCGTGTCCAGCCGGAACCCGTCCACCCCGCGTGCCAACCAGAACCGCGCCACATCCAGAAGCGCCTCCTGCACCGCGTCGCAATGAAAGTTCAGGTCCGGCTGGCTGGTCAGAAAATTGTGCAGATAATACTGCTCGCGCCGCCCGTCCCAAGCCCAGGCCGACCCGCCAAAGATCGACAGCCAGTTGTTCGGCGGGCTGCCATCCCCTTTCGGTTCGGCCCAGACATACCAGTCCGCATAGCGGTTCGTCCGGTCGCGGCGCGATTCCTGAAACCATGGATGCACATCCGCCGTATGGCTCAGCACCAGATCGATCATCACCCGCAGGCCCAGATCATGCGCGCGTTCCACCACCGCGTCGAAATCTGCAAGACTGCCGAACATCGGGTCAACGTCGCAATAATCGCTGACGTCATAGCCGAAATCCTTCATCGGGCTGGTGAAGAACGGACTGATCCAGACCGCATCCACCCCCAGCGATGCGATATGCGGCAGGCGCTGCACAATGCCCCCCAGATCGCCGATCCCGTCGCCATTTGTGTCTTGATAGCTGCGCGGATAGATCTGATAGATCACCGCGCCGCGCCACCAGTCGGCATCGCGTGCCAGAACCTGCCCCAGCTTGGTCACTTCACCGACCCCGACAACAGCCCGCGCACCAGAAACCGTTGCAGCCCGAAGAACACCGCCAGCGGCACCGCGATCGACACGAATGCCGAGGCCGACAGGATTTCCCAATCCCCGCCGCGCGAGCCCATCAGGTTCACAAGGCTGCCCGTCAGCACCAACTGATCATCCCCTGTGCCAAGGAACACCAACGCCACGAGCAGGTCATTCCACGTCCACAGGAACTGGAAAATCGCGAAACTGGCCAGAGCGGGAAACGACAAGGGCAGGATGATCCGCGTGAAAATCTGGAAATCCGACGCGCCATCAACCCGTGCGTTTTCGATGATATCCTTCGGCAAGCCCACCATGTAGTTGCGCAACAGATAGATCGCCAAAGGCAAGCCAAAGCCGGTATGCGCCAGCCAGATGCCGAGGTACCCCTTTCCGATGCCAATCGCATTGTGCAATTGCAGCAGCGGGATCAGCCCGAACCCCGCCATCCCCGCCTCTGG
>JANNKX010000403.1:0-8626 GCA_031396505.1 Rhodobacterales bacterium | reverse complement strand
CGTTTCTCGATATGGTCTGCAAGAACGATGTCCGGCGCCCCGTGCACCTGACAGCGAAAGCCGTGCTCGGCATAGTCGGGTGCAAAGGTGATGCCGGATTTCCCCGCCCGCAGCGCGGCTTCCACCGCGTCCAGCGTGTTTCCAATGCTCGAGACGATCCCCATCCCGGTGACGACGACACGGCGCATGATCTTGCCTTTCGTGGTCCGGATGGTGCCCGGATAGGTTCCGCAAAGAAGTATCCCCGGGCAAACCGACTTTTGCCCGGGGATTGGATATGACAGCCGTCAAACTGGCCGTTGGCGGCTATTCAAGCGAGGCTGGGGTCTTGTCGCTGATGTTCGGCCAGTTCGCATTCGCCTTGGCCAGAGTGCCGGCCGGGTCCTTGTCCCACAGCGCAACGGCATCTTCCGAAACGAAGAGGTAAAGCTTGCCCTCGAAGTTGCGGAAGATCGCCGGATCGCCGTCGAGCTTTTTGCCCAACGCAGCGCCGACGGTACAGAACCCACCAAAGGCAGGCTCGAAGGTCGCGGGGGCAGCCACGAAGCTGTCACGCGATGCGGCCGAGGCGAACAGATAGGTCGCCCCCTCCACTTCGGCGGCGAAGTCCGCCGAACCGGCGACTGGCGCGCCACCGGCCGCATAGGACGTTGCATCGACACCGCGCAGGATCACGCCGTTTGCGTCCACGTTGATCGCGGCAGTCGAGGTGACATCGTAGGCAAGCGAGGGCAAAGCCGTTCCCATCAGGAGCGCGGTCGCCACCAGTGCAACGTTGCTTCGGAACGTATTCAAGAACATCGGTTTCACTTCAGGATTCCTTTGGATTTGGGGATATGAGGCTGGCTGAAGCTCAAGCAGCCAGAGGCTTGGCCACCGGAAAGTCGATGGCCGTTTCGGCGACGTTGTTGACGTAATTGGTCAGCGTGTTCAGCGCGACATGCAGCACGATCTCGACGATCTGTGCGTCGTTGAAACCGGCGGCGCGGACGGCCTCCACATCGTCATTCCCGACGTGACCGCGGGCCTTCGTTACCGATGCGGCAAAGCGGACCGCCGCGTCGGCTTTAGCGTCGGTCGACATGCCCCGCCGATTGGCCAGAATCTCGGCTTCGTCCAGCTTGGCCAGGTTCGCGCCCATGTAGCTGTGTGCCGACAGGCAATAGTCGCAACCGTTGATCTCGGCCACGGCCAGGGCGATCCGCTCGCGGGTCTTGGCATCGATGCTGCCCTTACCCAAGGCACCGTTCAGGCCAAGATAGCCCTCAAGCGCGGCAGGCGAATTGCCAACAACCCGAAACAGGTTCGGAACAACGCCGAACTGCTTTTTCACCGCCTCAAGCAACGGCTGGGACGCGGTCGGCGAGGCTTCGATGGTAGCCGGTGTTGTGATGCGCGACATGACGGTTCTCCTGTCCTGACTGGCCTGCGGGACCATCCCGGGCCAACAAGGGAGAACCTAATTAATCCGCCTGACATGTGGAATACTCAGAAAACGCAATTCAGAGCTTCGATTTCCGGAATAATCATCAGCAGTTATGCCATTCTCGCATTGCGCAAGCCCTGATGCCAAAGGTGGTGGGTCCGAGTGTCGGGCAGGACGTGCAGGTGCTATCACATCCAGCAGCCAGTTGATCGGGCAGGAATTCCAATCCTCCGGATTCAACCGGATCAGGAAGGTGCCGATCTTGATCTGCTCACGGATGGAGAGGCGGTCCACCGCTTCGGATGTGCTCGCCCAGATCGCAAAACCTGCGCTACCCGACAAGGCGATGCAATCTGTGACCGAAGACGGCGCAATCGATGTGCGGCTGTGGCAGAACCGGGGTATTGGACTGGCACCGCCTGCCTTGCGTTTCTGCCTGCCATGAAGACCGTTCCGCCTGCTATCCTTTGGAGCCACCATGCTGTGGCAGAGGCCAAGGCAACGTGATGATGGGCGACGCGCTGCCATGGGGTGTTGAGTGCGGGTGCGGAAGGCCGCTCCCGACGGCTATGCCGACAGCCGCAGGGCGGGTTGGGCTGCGGCGAGCCACATCGCATCGAGGGCGCGCAGGGCGGCGGGGTCAAAGCGTGACAGGTCATCCCAATAGCGGCCATCGGGGGTGGTGTAACCAAGTGTGGCCTCGCGCGCGATGGCGATGGCAGCGATGCCCTGATCAAATGCGGGTGGGCGCATCTGGGCCAGGGCGTCGGGCGTGGCGCGCGGAAAGATCAGCCGACTTGGCCCGCGCGACAAATTGACCATGGCGCAGCCCTGCATCGCGGCATGGATCATCAGGCGGGCGGATTTCGCCTCAAGCGATTGCAGGGTGATGTCGGGGCGCAACGGGTCGGCAGTCCCATGGCCATAGAAGTGCGTGGCGCGCCCGGCGGGATAGTGCATGTCGCACCCCATCACGGCGATAACGCGCGGGCGGTGGGCATAGAGCGCCCAATAGGACGCGGTAAAGGCCATGGTGCCGCCGGCATAGACAAATCCGCCATAAGCGTTTTGTGCAGGCACAAAGTCATCCTGCGTGACGATGCTTTGCGAAGCCTGTGGTATGGGACGGCGGTCCGGCGGAAAATCGAAGGGATGGATCAGGGCATCCCAATCCGGGCGAACCTGCCAGGCGTTGTTGATGGCCAGCACATGATCGAAATGCGGACGCGGCCACCCGCGGGCATGTGTAACGTTGGGGCCGGAGCCGAGGATCAGAACAGTGTGCATACCCTTGGCCCCACAGGATTTTAATCCTGCCCTAATTAGGGCGCATTGCGACGCAGGCGAGGGCTGTTGGTGTTTTTGTGCCGACACTACATCGAAAAGGAGGTGCCACAGCCGCAAGCACTGCTGGCGTTGGGATTTTCGATAACAAAGCGCGCGCCGATCAGCTCTTCCAAGAAATCGATCACGGCGTTTTGCAGAAACGGCAAGGAGACGGCATCAACCAGCACCTTTTGCCCGTCTTTTTCCAGCACAAGATCATCACCTGCCGGATCATCCAGCCGGATATCATACTGAAAGCCGGAACAACCCCCGCCTTCGACGGCCACACGCAAGGCACGTGCCGTGCCGGTTTGGGCGGCAATTTCGGCAAGGCGTGCAAAGGCGCGGTCGGTGACGCGGGGGGGCAGGGTGAGGTTCATGTTGGCCTTTTGGACACAGGACTTGATTAGATGTGGCGATTTCCCATCTGGGTTGCAAGATAGAACGGAACAATTTCGCGGAACGCGCACGTGCATGACCCCTTTTCGGGGCATATCAGTTTCACGGCCAAGATGTTGGGTACAATTTCGAATGCGGGATTATTCCTTCATTCCCGGTCAGGTTCGTTTCTGGTTGGCAGTTGTGGCACGGGTGCGGCACCCGCTCTGCCGCCTCGTGTGCAGGGTTGGCTGTTCCCGCAGGACGCCAAGGCGATAAAGGCGTACTTTCTTGTCGATGCCAGCGCGCGGCGCAGTCGGGTCGGCGCATTTGATCTTGATTCGCTGCCGGTGCCTGGATGCAGTCTGTTCCGGCTGGAGGCCGCGCCACATCTGGCCGAAAGCGCGCCCTATTTGCTGCATCTTGACCCGGTGCCCTGTCCGAACATGTTTAAGTGGCGGTTGTTTGAGCGGCATTGGGGACACGGGACGGGGATTTTCTTGCGGTCTGGGGCGTCGCTGGACGATTTGCGCGATTACTTGCGGCGTTTCGCGCGGCTGCCGCGAACTGATGGTGACGCGGTTCTGTTCCGGTTCTGGGACCCAAAGGTGACACCGGCGTGGCTGGTGGCGATCCAACATGATCCGGCGCGGCTGCGGCAGGTTTTCGGGGGACGGACGCGCCCTTGATTGCGGCGGTCCTTGCGGATCTACCGGCGGGGCATGTGACCGAGTGGCAGGCCGATCGCGGGCTGTGGGACGGTGACATGCCAGCGCCGCCGGTCCGACTGGGACCTGCAGAGATGGCCGCGCTGACACAGGTGCAGACCCGGCGATTTTGCGTGCAGGCAACGACATGGATTGCCGAACACTATCAGGTTGCGCCGGATTTCGCGCTCCGGATGGAGGATTTTGCCGAGGCGCAACTGCAGGCTCTGGCGGGCCTTGGGATTACAACGGAATATGCAGTGCAATATGCGCTGGCGGGTTTGTACCTTTTGGGCTGAGGGGTTTCTGAACTGCCCGATGACTGGCGCGATGTGCCGGCAGGCGAGAAAGCCACGCAGGCAGCGTGGGCCGAACGGTTTCTGGAGCATGCGCAAACGGCGCGGGGCATCGCATGAGCCGCCTGCCGCGCAACACACGCCCGCACCGGGATGTCGGCAGCGTTGTGCAGGTGTGCAGCGGGACGCTGGTGGTGAAACTGCATTACGGCATGATGTGGATGCGACCCGCCCCTATCTGAAGGACAGCGGCGTCAAGATTGGCGGATCGGTGACAGTCACGGTCAAATCATCCAAGGCAACCCTAACAGCCGTGTCTGCAGATGGGATTGCGACGTTCGAAAAACTGCCCTGCCTAACCTATGAGGTGAAAGCGGTTTATGTCGGCGCAAATGCACTGATCGATGCGGCGGTGGCGAAAGTGGGTTCCAGAGGGTGGGCCTACCGCACGATCGTCACGTCATACGACCGGAAATTGACCCTGCAGGCTGATACAAACAAGTGCAGTTTTTTCATCTATGACATGATGCAGCAAATCTACGGCCGTGCGCCTATCTACACCTATGCGCGCCGATTTACCTTTCGATTGTGGACCCGTGAGGCACCCGCGCTTGCAGGGCACTGGGCCGAGCGGGACAATAGCGCCACCGACAAGACCAAGGGCTGGAGCGACGTCACTTATAAAGGCAGGACCGGGGTCGCGGTAGCACCGGGTGCGATACTGGCGATCTCAGCAGATTAAAGCGATGCCACGGGGCATGTGGGCATTATTGGCTATCCGAAAGAGGGTGCGGCCACGGTAACCTTGCGCGGCGGGCGGGCCATGGCGGTCGTTGTGATGCAAGGGCAGACGATTTCAGCGACGGCTACAAAGGTGGTGTATCATGACTGGGGCTTCCGTACGTCGGATCACCCGAAAAAGAGCAGTCTGAATGCGCCGCGCGCACGGATTGAGGTACGCGACTGACAGGCCGGCGTGTTATGCTTCTCTTGGGCGTGATTTTGGTGGCTGCCATTGGCAGTTTGTTTGGCTTGGGCGGGAAGGATACATTGGTGGATCCCGAGATGACTTATGCCGAATTTCAGTCGGCGGCGGTGGCCGGCCTTGACGTCGTCCATGACGATCTGATTGTGTTTGACGTCCCGAATGCGGCGTTGTTTCAGGCCATGCGCGCAAATCCCACCGGATATCTGCCGTTGATGTAGCGCCTGATGGCTGATCTGGGCGTTGTGGCGACGGTCAAGCTGGGCGCTGCGGCGGCTATGATGGATTTGCCCCCGGATGCCTTGGCGGGGTTTGTCGACGATTTGCTTCGGATTGTAGAAACGGACCGGACGATGATGGACGTCGTGTTGCGACTGACGTTCAATACCTATCGCGGGTCATCCTTTGAAGATCCAAGTCTGATTGCGGGTGATGCGCTGTTTGATCATGTGGGCCGCACGACTGTGCGCCGCGTGCTGCGCAGGGTTTGGGATCATCCGGCCCTTCCTGCCGACGAGCACGCGCCGGGGATGCCTTTGGTCAACTTGTTCGCTAGGCCCTGACGCGCGGTGCCGCCACCAACACGGATGCTGGACCCGGTTGATGGCGGAACGCTTCAGGCAACCGCCGCGTGGACGACGGGAAAGTCGATATCGGTTTGAAAGGCGTGGTTGAGATAGTTGGTAAAGATGTTGGCCACGACGACACCGATCACCTCGACGATATCGGCATCGGTCAGATCGGCGTTCCGGGCAACCACAAGATCGCCATCGCCAAGGCGCCCGCGCTTTTCGGTCACAGACCGGGCCAGTGACAAAAGAGCCGACATGCGCGGGACAGCGGAACGGCCGCGCAGATGGGCGGAAATCTGGTCCACAGTCACATTCAGGCCGCCGGAAATCGCGCTGTGGGCTGATGCGCAATAGTCACAGGCATTGATCCCCGCCACTGTCAGCGCAATCGCCTCGCGTTCGCGGGCTGTCAGTTTGCCGCGGCCGAGCGCATCGCCAAGACCGAGCAGGGCTGCAAGCGTGGTGGGGCTGTGGGCCGTCGTCCGATAGAGGTTCGGTACCATTCCGATCTTGCCCTTGATTGCGGTGAAGACGGCTTGCACCTCGGGCGTGGCATTGGTGTCAGTCAGCGCGGTGATACGGGGCATGGCATTTCCTTTCACAATCTGAGGCAGGGGTCTTTCCGCCTGCTTGATTCTGGTATACTTGTTTCGGACCGATCAGTAAATAATAATTACGGACTGAACGGTAACGAAAAGGAGAGCGAATATGGCCCGACCCTTGGGATTTGATCCCAAAGTCGCAACCGAAGCGTTGAAAGCCGTGTTCTGGGCGCGGGGATATGACGCGACCTCGATGCAGGATATCGAGGCGGGGACGGGGCTGGCAAAGCAAAGCCTCTACCGGCTGTTTGGCGACAAGCGTGGCATGTACCGCGCCGCGTTGCAATCTTATGCCGATCATGAGGTTGCGTCTGGGGCGGCGCTGGTGGCGGAAACGCAGGGGGATGCGCGGACGAGGCTTGCGGCGCTGTTTGACAGTGCAATCGAAGACACGGTGATGGCGGGCGATCTGCGCGGTTGTTTTCTGTGCAACGCCACGGCCGAGGTGGCGGTGGACGATACCGCCACACAAGGCTTGCTGCGCGGAATGGCGGATCAATTGACGCAAGTGTTTGCGGCAGCACTTGGCCATGATGTAATCTATGCGGCGGATGCCGCCCTTTCGGCGCGGCGCGCACTGCATCTGCATGCGGGGTATGTGGGACTGCGGGTTCTGGTGAAAAGCGGGCTGACGGGTGCCGAGGCGCGGGCGTTAGTGGACGATTTGCTGGCAACGGTTTGATGGCGGGGTGTTCGATGCCTGTGTTGCGGGCTATGGTCGTGTGATTGCAGCCATCGATGGATTCCCCATGCTTGCGCCCTATGCCTGCCAGCCGGATGCGTCACGCGGACGATTGCATGCGGAACGGATGTCATCGTTCCGATCGCCCTATCAACGCGACCGTGACCGCATCATCCATTCATCGGCGTTTCGGCGGCTGAAACACAAGACACAGGTGTTTGTCGAACATGAGGGCGATTATTACCGCACGCGCCTGACGCATAGCATCGAGGTGGCGCAGGTGGCGCGCACGATTGCGGGGGTGCTGGGACTGAACACTGATCTCGCGGAATGTATCGCGTTGGCGCATGATCTGGGGCACACGCCATTCGGGCACACGGGCGAGGATGCGCTGGGGGCGCTGATGGCGCCCTATGGTGGGTTTGATCACAACGCGCAGGCCCTGCGGATCGTGACGCGGCTGGAGCGGCATTATGCGGATTTCGACGGGCTGAACCTGACGTGGGAAAGTCTGGAGGGCATCGCGAAGCACAATGGCCCGGTGACCGGGCCACGGGCGGATGCGAAACATGCGGGTCCCTTGCCGTACGCGCTGGCGGCGGTGAACGCGGAATGGGACCTTGGGCTGGACACGTTTGCAAGTGCCGAGGCGCAGGTGGCGGCGATTGCGGATGATGTGGCCTATAGCCACCATGATCTGCATGACGGGCTGCGATCCGGGTTGTTCACGGCGGATGATCTGATGGAATTGCCGGTCACGGGACCGGCGTTTGCGGAGGTGGACGCGCTTTATCCGGGGCTTGATCCGATGCGCCGCCGGCACGAGGCGCTGCGCCGGGTGTTCGGGCGCATGGTTGAAGACGTGATCGCAGTGGCGCAGGGGCGGCTGGATGCGGCGCGGCCTGCGTCGGTGGAGGATATCCGGGGGATGGAGCAGACGATCATCCGGTTTTCGAAACCGCTGTATCAGGAACTCAAGGTGATCCGGGCGTTCCTGTTCCACCGGATGTACCGTGCGCCCTCGGTGATGGCCGTGCGCGCAAGGGTGACGGATGTGGTGAATGGGCTGTTCCCGCTGTTCATGGCCGATCCGGGCCTGTTACCTGCCGAATGGCGCGCGGATGTGGCGGCGGTTTCAGGGGATTTGGAACTGGCACGGATCGTCGCCGATTACGTGGCGGGCATGACGGACCGCTTCGCCCTTCAGGAACATGCGCGGCTTCTGGGTTAACCCCGGCTGATCGCCGACAATCCGAACCGGAAGCACGCTATTTTTTCGACGCCGCCAGTATCCACATGATCGCCAGAGCGCCCGACAACACGGCGTTCCAGGACGCCATCGACAGGCCCAGCATGTCCCAAGCGACATCCGTGCAGCGGATCACAGGGGCGGCGAGAATCTGGTTCAGCAAATCTTCGCTGCTTAGATCCGCGATGTTGCCACCTGCGCTGCAGGTATCCGGCCCCAGCCACCAGCCGCGTTCGACCCCGGTGTGATAGACCCCAAGACCGGCCGCGGCCGCGGCTGCAATGGCCCCGCAGGCCGCCAGCAGGCGGACATCGACGCAACGGTGTAGCTGTTCGCGGTCCAGCGACACTCAGGATAGTCTTTCATCAGCGACTCCGTCCACACCTTCCACCCATGGGTTTTC
>JANNKX010000393.1:0-17164 GCA_031396505.1 Rhodobacterales bacterium | reverse complement strand
GAACATCACATGTTCCCGATGGTACCCTATCACGCCCTGCCGCGCCTGCACGAGGCGATCAAGCATGACCTGCCCGCACCCAATCGTTCGATCGCCGAAGCCTACAGCGAGATGTGGCCCGCCTTCAGACGGCAGTTGCGCAACGAGGATTTCTTTTTGAAACGCGCCCTGCCGCCTGCGGCAAAACCTTACCGCGAAGACTTGCACCAGATTTCACCGGGGTTGCCGGTTGGCCCTGCCGCACCGACAAACGCCCTTCCAGCCGAGTGAGGATCGCATGCCCTGGACCAAAGCCTGCGCCACCGATGACATCGATGCAGAGGATCTAATCCGCTTTGATCACGCCGACGCGACCTATGCCATCTACCACTCTCCCGAAGGCGCGTTCTTTGCCACAGACGGGAAATGCACGCATGAAGAGGTGCATCTGTGCGATGGACTGGTGATAGGCCACCTGATCGAATGTCCGAAGCACAATGGGCAATTCGACTATCGCACTGGCGAGGTGATGCGCGCGCCAGTCTGCGTCAGGCTGAAAACCTATCCCGTCAGGGTCGAAGGCGGCCAAGTTTACATCGAGGTGCCGTGATGGCGTTTGGTGCTTCACGCCGCCACACTGTCGCGTCGCCGCGGGGTGCGCGTGGAAAACATTCCTGCGCGATGTTGCGGGTTGAAACACTGGATGAGGCGGCGGGCGTGGAACTGCTGTCGGTACCGCCTGCGATGATCCTTGATCCGCGCTTTCGCGACATGGCCCCGCAAGCCTTCGCTTTTCCGGGTGACAATTTCTATGAAGTCTGCGGGCCGGACGATTTCTTGCGTTGGGCTTTGCCCCTGATCAAACATGGGGCGGATGCGGTGTATTGTTCCGGCGCGTTCGGCGCAGTGCGGCTTTTGGCGGATCACGCGGTACCGGTTTGCGGCCATGTCGGGCTTATCCCGTCCAAACGCACCCGGACGGGTGGGTTTCGCACCGTGGGCAAGACACTGGATCAGGCGCACGGGGGCGGCGCATGCGAATGCAGCACGGTCGACATCAAAACACTGGCCATCTGCCGCGCCATAGCGCCTGCATCGTATCGCATCTGATCCGGGTTCGGCCGATCTGACGCAACACCCGGGCATTCACCGGTGGTTCTTGTCTTGGACCACCTTCAATCTGCTCCAGATTGCCGATGATCCGCTTTAACCGATCAGTATGACCAACCATGCAATCCCGCCCGCGATTGCGGTCACTGCGACAGCCGCCGATCCGCAATCCTTGGCACGGCCTGCGCGGGGGTCTTGCGCATCGGAGATATCGTCCACGGTTTCCTCGATTGCGGTGTTGACCAATTCCATCACAAGGATCAGCAGGCCAAGCGCAAGGATCAGCGCGCGTTCGCCGGGTGTAAGGTGCAGGGAAAAGGCAAGGGCTGCCGAGGCGACGTTCAGCATCGCCCACTGCCGCAATGACTTTTCGCGCGCCCGTGCGCTGTTCCAGCCTTGCCACGACCAGCGTGCAGTATTTTGAAGCCGCCGCAATTCATCCATCAAGTGCATTTGTCAAACCCGTTACATGACCGCTTTGCAGCCTAACGTCAGGCGATGCTGCTGGCCAGTCGGCAGATCAGGCGCGTTCGCCGGGTTCAGGCGACAGCCCGGCCATCACGGCCGCGTTGGCGCAAAATGCAGGGGCGCGGCTAACAGGGGTTGCGTGCGCCAACCAGTCGCCACAGGCGGCATCGACGCGGCAGACGCTGCAGCACGCGACAATGGCACCCAGTTCACGCCGGGCGAGCCAGCCTTCGAAAACTGCCCTCGCAAGGTTCAGGCCGCCCGCCTGCGCCATGCGTTGCGCGCGCGCCCAAGCATAGGGTGCTTCTGAATAGCCGATCATGGTGAACCCTCTGTCATGGTGAGGATATCTTTGGGGCACTGACGCGATACCGCCTTGATCTGGATCAAATCGGCGTTCGGTCGCGCCGTTTCATCCCCCCGCGCGCAGACGCGCCGTGACGCTGCGCACCACTTCCTTGCGTTCGCCGTTGGGCGGGTGCGACCCCAGAAACCTGTCGCCCGGATCGGGCAGACGGTCAAAGAAACCGGCCCCCCGCACCGGATCATACCCCGCCATAAAGGCGATCTCGGCACCCAATGCATCAGCCTCCAACTCAAAGCTGCGCGAATAGGTGCGTGCGCCGACCTGCGCGCCTGCATCCTGTGCCGCGCGCACGGCTGCCGCGTCGGCCCCCGACGCCTGCGCCAGAACACCTGCCACAAGCGCACCCGCGATGGCCGATTCTTCCCGTTTGGGGATGTGGCCACGGATGTGGTGCGATGCCTCGTGCCCCAGCACAAAGGCGATCTCATCGGCGTTGCGGGCATCGGCGATCAGGGCAAGGGTAAAGCCGACGACGGGACGTCCGCGTGCGTCAAGGGTCTGAAAGGCGTTGGGCGGGCTATCGGGGCGGCCATCCACCACAATCTGCAAATCGCAGTTGGTGCCAAAGGCCGCGCGCTGACGGCATATTTGTTCGGCCAAGGGTTCAACGCGTTCGACCACCGTGACGAAGGTGCTGATCGCCTGTTGCGCAGTCAGGCCGGACTCAGGTTGACGGAGTTGCACCTGGCCCACCGAGGACTGTTTTTCCCGCGGACCCAAGGGCCCGGTGACAGTGGTTTGCGGCACGACGCAGCCCGTCAGGACCAACACTGCCGAAAGGGTCACAAAACGCCACATGTTGTCACCTTGGATTGTATGCCCATGACCTAGCAAAACCACGCCGGGTTGCCAGAGCAAATCACGCTGATGTCACCTTTATGCTTGAGAGCGCGCGCGCACCTGCCTAGCATGAAGGCATGTTTACCATCGAACATGAATTCGACGCCACCATCATCACCCTTGTGGATGATGGTCCCGGCCATTTGCAAGACGACGTGACCATTGCCGCGTTCGAGGATTGCGTGACGGTGGAACAGCTTGACCCGATAAGTGGTGAGCCTGTGCGGATCACTCTGTCGCTGGCGCAAGTGGCCGATCTGACGGCTGCGCTGAACTTGCCTGAGGGCAGCTATCGGTTAAAGGCCTGAGACGAAAATTCAGGCAGATCGGTGCTGTGGCTTTCACAATAGCCGGAACCGTTTGATCCGTGATGTGACCCCTGACACCAGAACCAGCCGGGTTTTCGCCACGCCCAGTGCCTCGGCCAGCAGATCCTGCACCGCAGCATTTGCCGCGCCATCGGCAGGCGGGGCGATTACATAGGCACGCAGATCCGGCGCATCGCCCTCGATCGCGCGGCGGCGGGCGTTTGGGGTGACACGCAGGATGATGTCAACGCCCGCAATCGCAAGATGAGCGTGGCTACCCTTCACCGGGAACCGGGCTAAAAACTGACCGCATCATAGATCTGATCAAGATTGCCACCCCAAGCGCCATGATACAGGGAGAGCAGCCGATCGGCTTGGGTATGGCCGCTGTTCAGTGTGGTCACCAGCGGTGCCAGATATTTCTCTTCACCAAGGCCGCGCGCGGCTAGCCCGGCCTGTGACAGTGATACGGCGGCGCGGGCAAGGTCCATCAGCTGCACGCCGTCCGCTTCGGCCAGCAGGGCCTTTTCGGATGCGGCGATGCGCAATCCCTCGCGCGTTTGCGCAGACAGGCCCTTGACAAGGTCCCACGCGGCATCCAGTGCGGATTGGTCATACAACAGCCCAACCCAGAACGCGGGCAAGGCCACGATATGACCGAAGTCCCCGCAATCAGCCCCGCGCATTTCGATATAGGTCTTGACCCGCGCCTCGGGAAACACGGTGGTCATGTGATCGGCCCAATCGGAAAGCGTGGGCAACTCACCCGGCAAGGCGGGCAGTTCGCCATTCAGAAAATCGCGGAAACTTTGGCCCAAGGCATTGATATAGCGGCCATCACGGTAGACAAAATACATCGGCACATCCAGTACCCAGTCGATGTAACGCTGAAATCCCATGCCGTCTTCAAAGGCGAAAGGCAGCATCCCGGTGCGGCTGTTGTCCAGACCACGCCAGATCCGCGAGCGCCAGCTTTGGTGGCCGTTGGGTTTGTCGTCAAAGAACGGGGATGACGCGAAAAGTGCGGTCGCGACAGGCTGCAAGGCCAGCGAGACGCGCAGCTTTTTCACCATATCGGCCTCTGATGCGTAGTCGAGGTTTACCTGCACGGTGCTGGTACGATACATCATCTGGGTGCCATGCGTGCCAACCTTGCCCATATATTGGGTCATCAGGCGGTAACGACCCTTGGGCATCACTGGCATTTGATCGTGGCCCCAGGTGGGTGCCGCGCCGATGCCCATGAAGCGGATGCCAAGCGGGGCGGCGATGCTGGTGACCTCGTCCAAATGCGTCTGCGTTTCGGCGTGCGTTTCGTGAAGGGTCTTTACCGCGTCGCCGGACAATTCGAACTGCCCGCCGGGTTCAAGACTGATATTGGCCCCGCCGCGCTTCATGCCGATGACATGGTCGCCCTCGCGCACTGGCATCCAACCATAGCGCGCCTCAAGCCCTTGGAATAACGCAGAAATCGAACGATCCCCGGCATAAGGCAGCGGTAGCTTGGTATCGGTCAGCCAGCCGAATTTTTCATGTTCGGTGCCAATGCGCCATTGGTCTTTGGGCTTGCAGCCCCGCGCCATGTATTCGGCAAGTTGGGCGAAGTTTTCAATCGGCCCGCCGCCGGATTGTGGGATCGACATGGAAAGAAAGCCTCGCTGCGTGGACGCATACAGGTGACGGGGCGCGCAGTGTTAGTCAAGGGCTGCTCACGGTCAGCAATCAATCAAAGTCGTGATCTACAACGCGTCTACATTGCGTCTACATTGCGTCTACATTCGATGTAGACGCATTTCTGCAACAGCCCCGGTCAAGACGAACCAAGGGCGACCTGCCGCCGCCAGATCAGTTGCACCGCGGGCGGCGGCGCTTCAGCGTAACCCCGCAGCGCGGGCAGGCCGCCCTGCCCTGCGACCTGAGGGGTCTGCACCGCCGCGACAAGGGCGGCCATGTCCATGCCGGGCAGGCTGCCAAAGGCGTCGAACAACCGCTCGGCCCCGGTGGCATCAATGGGGATCAGCAGGGTTTGCGCGTCGGCCTGTTTCAGCCGCCACAGACGGCGGCCCTGCAGGGTGACCAGCCGCAGTTCCACAAGGTCGGGCAGGGCGACATAGCCACCGCTGGCGGGACCAAGGTAGCCCACCTGGCCCTCCGTCACCTCGACCATACCG
Source organism: Rhodobacterales bacterium (assembly GCA_031396505.1). GTDB lineage: Bacteria > Pseudomonadota > Alphaproteobacteria > Rhodobacterales > Rhodobacteraceae > JAAFHS01. The sequence goes on along the minus strand of JANNKX010000393.1, from coordinate 11,921 downwards.
GGGGCCATGACATCTTGCGCAAAGCGCATCCGGCGCAGGGCGGTCATGCCCCAGACGGTGGCGAAGGCCAGCACGGCGGTACCAAGCGGCAGCAGCACGTAGCCGCCAAGCCAGATCAGCCAGAGGCCGAAGATGGCGACAGTTGCGGCGACGATGACCTCGCGCCAACGGATCAGTTGCGCGCGCAGCGCCGGGCGGATCATCGCCAATCCCCCAAGGCCGCTTGCCACAGGGTCAGGGCGGCGACGGCTGCCGTATCAGCGCGCAGGATGCGGGGGCCGAGGCTGAGAGGCACAATTTGCGGCAGGGCGCGCAGGCGGGTCTGTTCGGTGTCGGCAAAGCCGCCTTCGGGGCCGATCAGGATGGCCCATGGGCCGGGGGGCTGATCCGTCAGAGCGACAGGTTGGCCCACCATCGCCTCATCGCACCACAAAAGGCGGCGGTCGGCGGGCCAGTCGGCCAGCAGGCGGTCGAGATGCTGCAAGTCCGTCACCTCGGGGACGCTCGTGCCGCCGCATTGTTCTGCTGCCTCGACCGCGTGGGCCTGCAGGCGGTCCTGCCGGATGCGGTCGGCATTGGTGTGGCGGGTCTGCACGGGGATAATGCGGGCGGCACCGAGTTCGGCGGCCTTTTCGACGATGAAATCGGTGCGGGCTTTCTTGATGGGGGCAAACAGCAGCCATAGGTCGGGTGGCAGGCGCAGAGCGGCGGTTTGTGCGTCACAGGTCAGGATGCCACCGCGTTTACCGGCCTGTGCGACCGTCGCGCGCCATGCGCCATCCCGACCATTGAACAGGGTCACGGCATCGCCCGCGCCTAGGCGCATGACCGAAAACAGGTAATGCGCCTGATCGGGCGTCAGAGGCACGGCTTGCCCCTGTGCCAGCGGGTGATCTACATACAGTCTGACTTTTGGATCCATGGATGGAAACTTATGACCCAAGTGCCCCAAATGCCAGAGGCCGTGGCCGATGCACCAAAGGGCAATTGGGTGGACCGCTTTGCGCCGCGCGCCACGCGGCCCTATCTGCGGCTGTCGCGGGCTGACCGGCCGATCGGGACATGGCTGTTGTTTCTGCCTTGTGTCTGGGGTGTGATGCTGGCCGCAGCGGCGGGGCAGCCCCGGCCTTTTGATCTGTGGATCGTGTCGGGCTGTGGGATTGGCGCATTTCTGATGCGCGGGGCGGGCTGCACATGGAATGACATCACGGATCGCCACATCGACGCGCAGGTGGCGCGCACGCGCAGCAGGCCGTTGCCATCGGGGCAGGTGAGCGTGCGGGCGGCGGTGATCTGGATGGCGGTGCAAGCGGCCTTGGCGGCGGTGATCCTGTTCACCTTCAACTGGGCGGCGGTGGCCCTTGGGATTGCGGCGTTGATCCCGGTGTTGGTCTATCCGTTTGCCAAGCGGTTCACATGGTGGCCACAGGCGTTTCTGGGCATCGCGTTCAATTGGGGGGCGCTGTTCGGCTGGGTGGCACATGAGGGGCGGCTGGGGCTGGCGCCTGTGCTGCTGTATCTGGCGGGGGTTGCGTGGACACTGTTTTACGACACGATCTATGCGCATCAGGACCGCGACGATGACGCCCTGATCGGGGTGAAATCAACGGCGCGGTTGTTTGGTGCGCATTCCTTGCCGTGGCTGCGCGGGTTTCTGGCGGCGAGTGTCAGCCTTGCCGGGGCGGCAGTGATTATCGCGCTGATCGAGGTGGGGCTGGTGGCGATGGTGACGGGGCTGGTCGGTGTATGGGCGTTTGGCTGGCATCTGGCATGGCAGTTGCGGCGGGTGGATACGAATGACGCAGACAGTTGTCGGCGCGTGTTCCTGTCTAACCGCGATGCAGGGCTGATTGTTGCGCTGTTTCTTGCCGTTGCCGCGTTCGTGTGATTGAAGGCCCGGCATGCGCGGCATACTCATCGTGGGCTGCTTTTCAAGGATATGCTGATTCCCATGCTGTCACGCTTGCGCACGTCGCATAACCTGATTGCGTTGATTGCCTTTTCGGGCGCGGCAGTGCTTGCGATGCTGGTGGCCTTCGTGATGGCGATCATTGTGGAAAACCGGTCGGCCGCGGCGGTACGCGCGCGTCTGGACGCGGCCGCGATGACCTGGGCCAGCGTCGAGGCGGACGGCTTGCAGGTGGTTCTGACGGGGACGGCGCCGAACGAGGCGGCACGGTTTCGCGCGATCAATCTGGCGGGCGCGGTGGTCGAGGCCAGCCGGGTGCGCGACGGGCTGGATGTGACACCGGCGCGGGCGATTGCGGCACCGCGCTTTTCGGTGGAAATGCTGCGCAATGACGACGGCATTCAGTTGATCGGCCTGCTGCCTGAACCGATGCCCGACGCCGAAGGCAATGTCGTGGCCCCGCGGATCGGCGAGACGGATCTGGCCGATGCAGCGGCGGCACTGACACCGGGGGCGGATGTGGCCGACATGCTGGAAACCGCCGCCTATCCGGCCCCTGACGGCTGGGAAGACGCGCTGAGCTTTGGCCTGCGTGCGCTGGAAATGCTGCCACGGGCCAAAATCTCGGTTGCCGCTGATCGGATCGAGGTGACGGCGATATCAGACAGCGAGACGGAAAAGCGGCGTCTTGAGGCCGACTTGCGGGCAGCGGCCCCGGAGGGAATCGCGCTTGTTCTGAAAATCTCCGCGCCACGTCCGGTTCTGACACCGTTTACGCTGCGGTTTCTGATCGGGGAGTCGGGCGCGCGGTTTGATGCCTGTTCGGCGGATACCGATGAAGCCAGCGACCGTATTGTCGCGGCGGCCACGGCGGCAGGACTTTTGGGGCGCACGACCTGCACGGTGGGACTGGGTGTGCCGTCGCCACGTTGGGCCGAGGCCGTGGAGGCGGGTATCGCGGCGGTCAAGGGCCTTGGGCAGGGCACGATCACGTTTTCGGACGGCGACGTGACACTCGAGGCGGCATTGGGCACGCCGCAAGCCACATTCGACCGGGTGGTGGGCGAATTGCAGACGGCACTGCCGCCGGCCTTTTCGCTGGATGCCGTGCTGCCGCGCGCGGCCGAGGTACAGGAAGGCCCGGCGGAATTCACTGCAACGCTATCCGCAGAGGGCAAAGTTGAATTGCGCGGGCGGGTGAGGGATGAGATGCAACGCGCGGCGGTGGACGCCTTTGCCAAGGCCAAGTTCGGATCGACCGATGTATACACAGCCACCCGGATGGACGGCGCATTGCCGGAAGGCTGGCCGGTGCGGGTTCTGGCCGGGATCGAGGCGCTGGCAGAACTGGAAAGTGGCAACCTGACGGTGCGCGCCGATACGGTCGAGGTGGCGGGCGTGACGGGGTCGCAGACGGCACAGGACCGTATCACGCAAACCTTGTCGGCGGCCCTTGGTCAGGGCGCGCGGTTCCGCGTGATCGTCAGCTATGACGAAGATCTTGATCCGCTGGCAGCCCTGCCGACGCCTGCGGAATGCAAGGCAGAGGTGGACGCGGCCACGGCACGCCAGAAGATCACCTTTACGCCGGGGTCGGCCGAAATTGCGGCCACCGCACAGCCGACCATCGCGGCATTGGCCGACATCCTGCGCGATTGCCCGGGCATCACCCTTGAAATCGCGGGACATACAGATGCGCAAGGCAGTGAAGGCGGCAACCTCGCGTTGAGCCAGGCAAGGGCCGAGGCGGTGCGGATCGCCCTTGAAGGGCGCGGCGTGGACGTGTCGGGCATCAGCGCCAAGGGTTACGGCGAGGCGGTGCCGATTGCGGAGAACGACACCGTGCCGGGGCGCGAGGCGAACCGGCGCATCGAATTCACGCTGGCGGGTGTGGAAGTTACGACCGTGGCACCGCAAACCACAGGCGACGCGCCCGATTTCAGTGGCGACACCAGTCCATCTGTGGCACCTGTGCAGGCGACACAACGCCCCGAACGCCGTCCGGCGCAGGGCGAATAACCGATTGGCAAGACAGACTTCGCATGAACGGCACCGTATTTATCATCGTCACTTCCATCATCCTGCTGGCGGCGTTTGCCTTGGGTTGGTTCGCCTATTGGGTGTTGCACCGGTTCACGCGCGTGCAAGGCGGCGACATGGCGGAAATGGACCGCATGGCGCAATCCCTGCATGAGGCCGAGGAAACCCGCGATCAGGCGCTGATCTACCTTGAGGCGCGCGAAAGCGAGCTGCAAAGCCAGGTCGCCCAGACCGAGGCCGAATTGCGCGCGGCGATGGACGGCTTGCGCGAGGCGCGCCAAGAGGCGGAAGAGATGCGCAACTACATCGAACGGATGCACGCGCAGACCTGAGGCGTGGTGCTGCGACGGGCTGAGGGTTGGCTTACAACCCGCCCAACAGCGTTGTCATCAGCGCGCTGTCGGGGATCGCCAGATCGTCAATCACGTTGAAATGATGCAGGCCGGGGGCAACAGTCCAGGGGCAGTTCCAGTTTTCTGACAGTGTACGTGCATGCCACAAAAAGGCGGGGCGTTCCTGCGCGCCGACCCAGACATGCACATCGCAGGCCGGGTTGCGCGGCAGGCGGGCGGGGCTTTCGGCGGCGGTCTCGGCTGCGTCAATCTGCAACGTTGCGTTCATTGTGGTGTCCATCAAGGGTGCAAGATCGGCAAGCGGTGAAATGGGCACGCAGCGGGCGGGGGATGCCATACCGGCGCAAGCCAGCCGTGCGGCAAGATGGCCGCCTGCGGAATGGCCGGTCACGATGGCGGGGCCGTTGATGCGGGCGCGGATCGTGTACAAGGCCTGTGCGACCTCGGCCGTCATGGCGGCAATGCGCGCGTCGGGGGCGAGGGTGTAGGAGGGCATCGCCATCGCCCAGCCGCGCGCGACCGCACCCGCTGCCAGATGCGAGAAATAATCCCGCCCCATCGCCAGCCAATAGCCCCCATGGATGAACATGATGACCCCGCGCGGCGTGGCATCAGGCAGGAACAGATCACACTGGTGGGCAGGATCGGGGCCGTAGGGGATGTTCAATTCCGACCGTGCTTTCGCACGATAAGCTGCGGCCTGATCCAGCCAGCGGGCGCGGTAGCCTTCGCCATCCGGGATAAAGGCCGCGTTCTGGTAGGCGATATCGGCCGGTGTTTGCGCTGACATTTGATCAAAGTCCTGAATCGAGCCGTGCGGGAACTGGACATTCCCCCTGCCCGCATGCTTTGCATGATGCAACGTCAAATGGGAGGCCCTGATGCTCGATTCCGTCACCGATCTGCGCAGCTTGTTGAAGGACCCCACGCTGCTGGTGTCGCAGGCCTATGTCGCCGGGCAATGGATCGATGCCGATGATGGGTCGACCTTTCCTGTGATCAACCCGGCACGCGGCGATGTGATTGCGAAGGTGGCGAACCTTGGCCGGGCCGAGACGGCGCGCGCGATTGCGGCGGCCGATGTGGCGCGGCGCGAATGGGCGGCGCGCACGGGCAAGGAACGCGCCGCCGTGATGCGCAAGTGGTTTGATCTGTGCATGGCGAACGTGGATGATCTGGGCGCGATCCTGACGGCGGAAATGGGCAAGCCGTTGGCCGAAGCGAAGGGCGAGGTGGCTTACGGCGCGTCCTTCATCGAATGGTTCGGCGAAGAGGCCAAGCGCGTGTACGGCGAGACGATTCCCGGCCATCAGCGCGACAAGCGGATCACGGTCATCAAGCAGCCAATCGGGGTTGCAGCGTCGATTACGCCGTGGAATTTCCCGAACGCGATGATCGCGCGCAAAGTGGCCCCGGCACTGGCGGCGGGCTGTGGCTTTGTCGCGCGGCCTGCGGCGGAAACGCCGCTGTCAGCGCTGGCGCTGGCGGTGCTGGCGGAGCGGGCAGGCGTACCTGCGGGCGTGTTTTCGGTGATCACATCGAAGCGGTCATCCGACATCGGTAAGGAATTTTGCGAGAACCCGGCCATTCGCAAGCTGACTTTCACGGGGTCCACCGAGGTGGGGCGCATTCTGTTGAAGCAGGCGGCGGATCAGGTGTTGAAATGTTCGATGGAATTGGGCGGCAATGCGCCTTTCATCGTGTTTGACGACGCCGATCTGGATGCGGCGGTGGATGGGGCGATGATTTCGAAATTCCGCAACAACGGGCAGACCTGCGTCTGCGCGAACCGGATTTATGTGCAGGCGGGGGTGTATGATGCCTTTGCAGCAAAGCTGGCGGTCGCGGTTGGCAAACTGGCGATTGGTGACGGACTGACGGCAGGGATCACGACGGGGCCGCTGATCAACGAGGATGCGGTGGTCAAGGTTGAGGAACATATCGCCGATGTGCTGGCAGGGGGTGGCACGATCGTGACAGGGGGCAAGCGGCATGCGCTTGGCGGTACGTTCTTTGAACCGACGGTGGTCACGGGGGTGACGCCGCAGATGAAGGTGGCCAACGAGGAAACCTTTGGCCCGCTGGCGCCCTTGTTCCGTTTTGAGACCGAAGAAGAAGTCATCCGCCGGGCCAACGACACCATCTTCGGGCTGGCGAGTTATTTTTACGCCCGCGACATCGGGCGGATCACGCGGGTGCAGGAACAACTGGAATACGGCATGGTCGGTGTGAATACAGGGCTGATTTCAACCGAAGTGGCGCCGTTCGGCGGGGTCAAGCAGTCGGGTCTGGGGCGCGAGGGCAGCCATCACGGGATGGATGACTATATGGAAATGAAATACATCTGCCTGTCGGTTTGAGGGGATCATCATGCAAAGCATCACGAAACTGCCATCGACTGATGGCATTGAACCATCCTCGGGCGATCTGCATGGCTGGGTCAAGATCGCGGGCAATCCGACGATGAAAACATGGGTGCTGCACACCGCCAGCGATGGCGCGATGGTGTCGGGTATCTGGGAATGCACGGTTGGCAGCTATCACGCGATCTATACGGCCTATGAATATGTGGTGCTGATCGCCGGGCGGGTCACGATCACTCCGGATGGTGGGGTGCCTGTCACGGTCAAGGCAGGCGATGCGTTTGTGGTCGAAAAGGACTTCAAGGGGACGTGGGTGATCGAGGAAAACGTGCGCAAGCATTTCGATTTCGTCGTCGGCTGAACGCAAAAGGCGCGGTTGGCCGCGCCCTTTGCCATATATTCAGTGCGCGCCGTTCAGCATCCCGAAAACCGCATCGTAGCGCCCTTCCCGTTCGGCATTGCTGAGGAATTTGACTCGTTCCACCAGAATTTCCGGGCCAGCCCCTGACTGCAACAACGCCATCGTTTCATTGATGAAATCGGCCAGTGGCAAATACTGTGGGTTTGTCGCCGACCCCGGCATGAGGTCGGTCTGCACAGCAGGCGGGGCAAGCTCCAGCACCTCCACCGGGGTATCGCGCAATTGGTGGCGCAGGGATTGCGTATAGGACCGCAGGGCGGCCTTGGTGGCCGAATAGGTGGGTGTCATGGCCAACGGAACAAAGGCCAGACCCGAGGTCACGTTGATGATCGTGGAGGCCGCCTGTGCGCGCAGATGCGGCAGCAGGGCGGCAATCAGTCGGATCGGGCCCAAAAGGTTGGTGGTGATCGTCGCCTCGGCAATCGCAAGGCTGCCAGCCGGATCAGTCAAATCTTCGGCCTGCATGATGCCTGCGTTATTGATGACGACATTCAGTGCCGGATAGTCGCGCACCATACGGGCCGCAAAGGCGGCGATGCCTGTGGCATCCGTCATGTCGAGTGGCAAGCCGATCAAGCCCGGCGTCGCCTTTACCGCGGCCTGCAAATGACCCTCGCGCCGGCCTGCGATGATAACGGTATTGCCTGTACCTACCAGTTTTTGCGCCAGCGCCAGACCGATGCCGGATGTGCCCCCGGTGACCAGAATCGTGTTTCCTGTCGTCTTCATCTTATGTCCTTTCGACAAGGTTTTCGGTTGTGCTTGACGATATATCGCCCCTCGTCTCTAATGGGGAGAAGGCACCCGAAAGATTTATACTAACCAAAAAGAGAGTGTTCATGCCCGTGCTGATCCGCACACCCAATCCCGAACAGCTTGCCGTTGCGCAGGCATTGACATCGTGCGTGCCGTCACTGCCGATTGACCCACGGATCACGGCACTGGTGACAGACCTGATCGGGCGGGTTGCGGACAAGTGGACCATGCTGATCCTTGAGGTTCTGGCGGAACAGGGCGAGTTGCGGTTTACCCAGATTGGCCGCGCCTTGGGCAATATCAGCCAGAAGATGCTGACACAGACCCTGCGGCAAATGGAGCGCGATGGCCTTGTCATCCGCACGGTGCACGCGGTGGTGCCGCCAAAGGTGGAATATCGTCTGACCGAACTGGGCCACGGTCTGGGGGCTGCATTCTGCGGCGTCTGGGTCTGGGCCGAAACAAATCTGGAGGCGATCGAGGCCGCGCGCAGCCGCTTTGACGCGAACCAACAGACCACCATGTCATGAAACCGATTGCCGTTGTCACTGGGGCAGCGGGCGGCCTTGGCCGTGCCTTCGTGGCGCGGTTGATTGCCGACGGGTTGCATGTGGTCGGGGTGGATATTGACGGCGCGGCGTTGCTGGCGATGGCCGCCGATCAGCGGGATTTCACGCCCGAGGCGGTTGACCTGACGGACGCAGAGGCGATTGCCGACCTGTTCGACAGGCTGACCGCCCGTTTCGGCGGCGTGGATGCGCTGGTGAACAACGCAGGCACCTGTTTCATGTCGGATTTTCCCGATATTCCGGCGGCAGAGTTGGACCGGCAGATGGCCGTGAATTTCTCATCCGCGTTTCACTGCTGTCAGGGGGCGGTCAAGGCGATGGCGGGGCGGCCCGGTGTGCGCAAGATCGTGAATATCTCGTCCAACGGCGCGTATAATTTCGATGTGTTCGACCCGCCGCATTACCGCGCCTCAAAGGCCGCGATGGATACGCTGACCAAGGACCTTGCGCGCCGCTATGCCCGTGAGCGGATTGCGGTGAATTCGCTGGCCCCGGCGATGACGGAAACGCCGCTGTTTGGCGTGCTGAGCGCGGATGTGCTGGCGCGCGCGATTGCGGCGATGCCGCACGGGGTTGCAATGCAACCCGATGAGATTGCGGCCTGGGTCAGCCATCTGATCTCGCCCGCCGGTGATATCTGTTCGGGGAATGTGATCATCCTGAACCAAGGGCGGGATGTGCGATGATCGACATTGATGCAGTGCGTACCGATACACCTGCCTGTGCGGACCTGATCCATTTCAACAATGCGGGTGCGGCGCTGATGCCGGACCCGGTGTTTCGGGCGGTGGTGGATCATCTGGAACTGGAACGCCGGGTCGGCGGGTATGAGGCGGCACGGTTGGCGGCCCCGGCGCTGGCATCGTTTTACACGGAATTTGCGGCCCTGCTGAACTGTGACGCCAGTGAGATCGCCTACACCGAAAACGCAACGCGGGCATGGGATATGGCGTTTTATGCGCTGCCGTTGGTGCCGGGCGACAGGATTCTGACGCACGAATCCGAATATGTGTCGAACTACCTCGCCTTTCTGCAGCAAGCCAAACGGCGCGGACTGCATATTGACCTCGTGCCGTCGGATGCATCGGGACAGATTGATATCACGGCGATGGATGCGATGGTGACGCCTGCGCACAAACTGGTCGCAATCACGCATGTGCCAAGCCAGGGCGGGCTGGTGAACCCGGCGGCCGAGGTGGGGCGCGTGGCGGCGAAGCACGGGCTGATTTATCTGCTGGATGCCTGCCAATCGGTGGGGCAGATCGACCTTGATGTGCAAAAGATCGGCTGCCACATCCTGTCGGGCACCGGGCGCAAGTTTCTGCGCGGTCCGCGCGGCACGGGGTTTTTGTACGTGTCCAATACGATTGTCGATACGCTTGATCCGCCGTTCATTGATCTGACAGCGGCGGAATGGACGGCGGCGCAGACCTATACCCTTGCCCCCGGTGCGCAGCGATTTGAAAACTGGGAAAGCAATGTCGCGGGAAGGATCGGGCTGGCACGGGCCGTGGAATATGCGCGTGCCGTCGGGATGCCCGCGATTGAAGCGCGAACTGCGACACTGGCGGCAACATTGCGCGAAGGGTTGTCGGCATTGCGTCGTGTCACCGTGCATGACCGGGGCGTGCAGAAATCAGGGATCGTGACCTTTACGATTGCAGGGCAGGACGCGGGTGTGGTGCAGGCGCATCTTCGGGACCGGGGGATCAACACATCGGTGACGCCGCTGGTTTACGCGCGGCTTGATCTGGGGCCGCGGGGGTTGGATGCGATGATCCGGGCGTCGGTCCATTATTACAACACCGAAGCCGAGGTCGCAGGTTTCGTGCAGGAAATTGCCCGCATCGGTTGAAACCGGGGGCAATCGCCCCTAAAAACCATGCTCATCCAACTGCAGGAAAATACGTGTTATTTGAAATTGCCATCGTGGTCGCCCTGATCGTGCTGAACGGCGCGCTTGCCATGTCGGAAATGGCGCTGGTGTCTTCGCGGCCTGCCCGACTGAAGGCGCTGGTCGACGCGAACCGGCGCGGGGCGGCAACGGCGGTGCGGCTGGCGGAACATCCGGGGCGGTTTCTGTCGACGGTGCAGATCGGCATCACACTTGTCGGCGTGCTGTCAGGGGCGTTTTCGGGGGCAACGCTGGGGCCACGGTTCGCGGCGACGCTGCTGGGTTGGGGTGTGCCTGGGGAATGGGCGCATACGCTGGGCGTGGGGTCGGTGGTGGTGCTGCTGACGTATCTGTCACTGATCGTGGGCGAGCTGGTGCCCAAGCAGATTGCGCTGCGCAATCCCGAAGGCATTTCTTCACTGGTGGCGCCGCCGATGGCGATGCTGAGCCGGGTGGCAAGCCCGCTGGTGTGGCTGCTGGAGAAGTCGGGCAAGATGGTGCTGCGGCTGTTGGGGCAGACGGGCGAGGGATCGTCGCGGGTGACCGAAGAAGAGGTGCGCACGATTCTGGCCGAGGCGCGCTTTGAAGGCGTGATCGAAGACGACGAGCAGGAAATGCTGACGGGCGTCATGCGGTTGGCAGACCGTTCGGCGCGCGCGCTGATGACGCCGCGCCGCGACGTGGACATGATCAGCATCGACGCGCCACCCGCCGAGGCGCTGCGCGAGATCGAACGGATCGGCCGCCCGCGCATTCCGTTGTACCGGGGCGATGATGTGCTGGGGGTGTTGTATCTGACGGATGCGTTTACGGCACTTGCGGGGCAAAAGCCGTTGGACCTGCATGCGCTGATGCGCGAGGTGCCGGTGGTATCGGACATGGCGGATGCGCTGAACGTGATCGAGATCCTGCGCGCATCGCCCAACCACATGGCGCTGGTTTACGATGAATACGGCAGCTTTGAGGGCATCATCACCACGGGCGATATTCTGGAAGCGATCACCGGCACCTTTGCCGAGGCGCAGGCGGAAGAACCGGATGTGGTGATGCGCGAGGATGGCAGTCTGCTGGTGTCAGGGTCGATGGCGGCGGACGAATTCTGCGACCGCCACGGCATCCCGCGTGAAGAGGCGGGGGACTATGAAACGGTGGCGGGGCTGGTCATTCACCATCTGAGCAAGCTGCCGGCATTGGGCGACAAGGTGATTGTGGCGGGCTGGCGGATCGAGGTGATTGATCTGGACGACCGGCGGATTGACAAGCTGCTGGTGCAGCGGGCGGCGGAATAGAGCGTATCGTGCAGCGGTGGTTCTTGTCTTGGATCACCTTCAATCTGATTCAGATTGAAGGTGATCCGCTCTCGCGGGGAAAATTGACGGCTGTCAATTTTTCAATATTCTGATATTTATCAACGGCTTGACATTTCAAAACAGGGGCGAATTCATACCTTGTTAACCTTTTGCTGACGGTTGTGTTGGGCAGCATTGCCCATCCTACGGATTGTCTGGCGCGACGTTGCGGTTCAGGGCCGCAAATCCCACGTGAACCAGGCGTTTTCGGCGACAATGGCGGCATCCGTCAGCACCTGTTCCACCGCAGGGGGTGCAATCACGCGA
>JANNKX010000353.1:0-7835 GCA_031396505.1 Rhodobacterales bacterium | reverse complement strand
CCATTCTGGCGCGCCAGCCCGTCCAGCCGGTTGATCCGCGCCCGGTCATCGCCGCGATAAAGGTAGCTTGCCGCAATGTGGCGCAGGGTTGGCAGGGCGCGGGTCAGGCGGCGCAGGTCTTTGGCAAAGGGGTCAAGGTCGGCAGGCGGAAGGACGATCAACTGCACGCCTTCGGCATAAGCGGCGAGATCGTCGAGCGTGATGTCGCAGACCCCCTTGGCCTGCCAGTCGCCGTTCACATCCTGCATCTTGCCCTTGGACAGAAGCTGGCAAAGGCGGCCATAGGCAGCCCGGTCGCGCGGATAGGCCAGAAACGCCTCACCGCTCACCAGCTGCAACCGGCAGCCGATCACCGGTCGGAGGGCGGCCTTCAGCGCCTCGCAATGCAGGCGCACCACCCCGGCCATCGTGTTCAGATCGGCGATGCCGATGGCGTCATGCCCCTGCGCCGCCGCCGTCGCCGCCAGATCGACGGCATCCGATGCACCGCGCAGGAAGGAAAAGCAGCTGGTCACGCCCAGTTCCACGAAAGGCGCGCGGGGGTTCGGGGTGAATCCCTCCTCCGTCAGGGTGCGCCTCGGGCGCTGGTTGTCTATCTCGGGCATCAGGCGAACATCCCGTGCAGGAACCAGCGCGGATCGCCGCCGCGCCCGTCTTCGTGCAGGCCCTCGCGGTACAGCCAGAACCGCCGACCCGCCTGATCCTCGATCTTGAAATAATCGCGCAACCGGGTGCCGGGGCGGTCTTTCCACCATTCCGGGGCAATCCGTTCGGGGCCTTCATACCGCGCCACGCGGTGGGTCTGTCTGCGCCAGATGAACTGCGCGGGCGGGCCTTCAGGCACGGCATAAAGCACGCGGATTTCCTCGGGGTGGGTCAGAAGGCGGGATGGGCGTTCCTTGGTGAGTGTCGGCGCGGAGGTGCTGGTACTGCCCCCCCAGCTTTCGGCGCGTTCCGGCACATGGCTGGCCGCAAGGACCGGTTGTTTGATCGCCTTTGACCCAAAGCGTGCGGCAAGCCGGTCGATCAGCTGCGGCAGGTGCAGATCATGTGCCGCGTCACCATCAAGCCGGGTCTGCAGCGTGCCCAAGGGCTCCACCATGCCCGCATCCAACGTGATCAGATCAAAGCCGAAGCCGGGGTTGATCCGGTCCAGCTTGCCCTTGAACAATCCGTGCAGATGGTGTGCATCCCTGCTGCCGCTGGCGATGACCAGATCGACCGTGCTCACCTCGCCATCGGTGCGGTAGACGGTCAGATGCAGGGCGCGGCAGCCCAGTCCGGCATGGGCCAGTTGCGTGCAAAGTGCCGCGCAAAGCGAGGGCAGGTAATGCGTCGGGTCCTGAATGGGTTCGGCCAGCCGCGCCGCGGCCCGCATCCGGCGCGGGGCATCCACGCTGGCCACGGGTTCGGCCAAGGTCCCCATTGCCTGATCCAGCCGCAAAAGCGGGTTGGCGGGCAAAGCGCTGCGAACAAAGCGGCGCGCCAAGGACAGGCGCGGCACTGCAGCCAACGCGCCGATGCTCTTCAGGCCAAGCCGTTGCAGCAACAAAAGCGTCTCGTCCTCCAGCCGCAGGCCCGCCACCGGCAGACGCGCCACCGCCGCCGCAATCTCGCCATCAGGACAGATTGCCCTGACCGCGCCATGCCGCGCCAAGGCCCAGGCCGCACCCCAGGTCGGTGCCACCGCCAGCCGCGCGGTCACGCCCAAAGCCGACAACCGCGCCTCCATCTCCTCCAGCATGGCCGCCTCGCCGCCCATCAGGTGATCGGACCCCGTGGTATCAAGGATCAGACCGTCCGCCCCATCCACCACCGTCCACGGGCACCACCGCCGCGCCCAGAGCATCAACCGCTCCAACGCCTGGCTGTCACCCTGAACATCCGCGTATTCCACCCGCAGGTCCGGGCAGATCGCCCGCATGTCGACCACCCGTGCACCGGGCCGGATACCCGCCAGTCGCGACATCCGGTTGGCCGCATGGATCACCGGGCCATGTGTGCCTTCAACGGCCAGCACGACAGCCACATCATCCGGCGGCGCGTCGCACGTCTTCTCCATCGCCTTCTGCCACCGCTCCATCGCGAAATGGGGCAGAAAAATCGACACGATCCGCCGCCCGGTCATAGGTCGCCACCCATGTGCCGGGCTGTGCCTGACGTGATCGGAACAGCTCCACCTGCCAGCGCGGATCGCCGGGGGCCATCGGATCGTGAGGATGCGCCAGCGACGGCAGAGAGGCCACGCGCCAGCGGTTGCGCGCCGCGCTCAGGTCGGGCACAGCGCCACGGCGGATCAGCCAGCAAGCCATGCCGCTCGCCTCGGCCCGTGTGGCCAGCCGCCGTGTGGCGGTGAAATCCAGAACCGACGGCGCACCCCAAACCTCGCCGATCACCACACCCAGCGTGGCACAGCGCAACCCTTCCTCCATCGCCCAAAGTACGTCGGCCGCACGCGGCAGGGTCAGGTGCAGCACCTGCCCCTGTGCCGTCAGCCCCGGCAGATAGGGCCGCCCCGCCTCGTTCTGCGACAAATGATCCTGCACCCAAAATATCGGCATCTGCGCATCGACAAAGCCGGACATGACAAAGCCCGTCACACCACCATCCGTTGATGTGGTCGCAAACACCTCCGAAAGGGTCCGTGCATTGGCCTGCGTGAAGCCCTGCGTCAGTTCGGAGCGTGGCTTTGATGTGGGGGCTGGCAGACACCGCACAGAGAATCCCTCTATTTGTTCACTTTATGTTCTAATCCAGTCATGCTGTAATTGTAAATGCAGTGTCTGGATCGATTGGTCTCGACTGAACTACTCTCCGGAAATCGGACCATGACGGGCGCAAACACGCGGGGAATGGCATGCTGTCACCGATCGATTTCGAACAGCAGCAGAAACTGAAGCGCCGGGCGTCCAGGAAACGAAGGGCAATTCATACCGCTTTCAGGCTCACCGTGCACTGATAAGGCCACGGGCGGAGGTACAAGTCACTGAATCTACAAGAATAATGGTGCACCCGACACGATTCGAACGTGTGGCCTCTGCCTTCGGAGGGCAGCGCTCTATCCAGCTGAGCTACGGGTGCCTGATGCGTCTATATCCGCTGGGCCTGAACCCTGCAAGCGTGTCAGGCAAAAAGGTCATGCGCAAGTTCAAGCGCACTCACCAATGCATCCACCTCATCCCGCGTGTTGTACATTGCAAATGACGCCCGGCAGGTCGCACCAACGCCAAGGTGATCCATCAGGGGCATCGCGCAATGCGAGCCGGCCCGCACGGCAATTCCTCGTTTGTCAAGAATCGTCGAGATATCATGGGCATGCGCTGCACCGTTCAACGTGAAACTAAAGATAGCACCCTTGGTTGCAGATGACCCTTGCAGGTTCAGCCAGTTCAGGCCGCCAAGACGTTCCTGCGCGTAATCCCGCAGATGCCGTTCATGGGTGGCGATGCCGTCCATCCCTAAACCCATCATGTATTCCAGTGCAACGCCCAGCCCGATCTGCTGCACAATCCCCGGCGTGCCAGCCTCAAACTTCATCGGCGGGTCGTTCCAGGTGACACTGTCGCGTGTCACCTCGCGGATCATATCCCCGCCACCAAGGAAGGGACGCATTTCCCCCATCCGTTCCGACCGTATAAAGATCGCCCCGGAACCACTTGGCCCATATAGCTTATGTCCGGTGATCGCGTAAAAGTCGCAGCCCAGATCGGCCACATTCACCGCCATATGCACCGCCGCTTGCGACCCGTCCACCAAGACCGGTACGCCCCGCGCCCGCGCGCCCGCGCAGATGGCCTTTACATCCACGACTGTGCCAAGCACGTTTGACATATGCGTCACCGCCACCAGTTTCGTGCGTGGCCCGATCGCATCAATCACCGTCTGCGGGTCAAGATCGCCCTTGGCATCCACATCAACCCATTTCAACACCACGCCCTGCCGTTCGCGCAGAAAATGCCATGGCACAATGTTGGCGTGATGCTCCATGATCGACAGCACCACCTCATCGCCTGGCTGAAATCGCGGCGCGGCCCAGGCGTAAGACACCAGATTGATCGCCTCGGTCGTGCCCGTCGTGAACACGATCTCATCCGCAGACGGCGCGCCCAGAAACCGTGCAATGGTGCCGCGCACGGCCTCGTACTTATCGGTCGCAAGGTTAGAAAGGTAGTGCAACCCACGGTGAACGTTCGCATATTCATGTGCATAAGCCGTGGTCATTGCATCGATCACGACCTTTGGTTTTTGGGCCGACGCACCATTGTCCAGATACACAAGCGGCTTGCCATTCACCTGCCGCGACAGGATGGGAAAATCGGCGCGGATGGTGGCTGCATCAAACATCGGTCAACTCGCAGGGTTCAGATAGGTTTCAAGGAATGGCGAAAGTGCCAGTCCTACCACAAACATAAGTCCGAAAATCACCCCGAACACCCGAAACGCGCTTTTGAAGCCGTGCAGCTCTGCGGTAAAATGGCTCAGCAGCCAGAACATCAGCACAATCCCCACGGCCATGATCGGCAACAGCAGCACAGGGGCCACGATGATCGCGACACTTTGCACCAGTTGCAGCACCAATAGCATCATCTGCAGCCACACCATCAGCAACAATGCGTCGTGAAACTGTCCTTTGCCGCCAGCCCATTGCCCCACGCCCTGCATCAGCAGAACGGTGATAATGTTGAACCCGAACTGCACCGCCGTCAGCATCACAGGATTGCTGGTCAGAACCTCTGCGCGCGCCTCGCCCCCCGCGATCCAGAAGGCAACCATCGGCAGCACGGTTGACAGGATGGTCAGAAACGCAAATGCCTGCCAGCGTACGGCAATGGGCGGGTTCATCGCAATCAGATGGCGCGCCACCTCACGCGGGTTGGTCACCGTGTCGATGATCATCTGCCGCCACATCACGCCCGCTCCACTTCGTGCAGCATGCTTAGCCACAGCCATAAAAACGCAGCACCCACCAGCGTGATCACCAACCACAACCCCGGCCCCGGCCCGATCATTCCGGCCACCAGCCCCTGCAGCAACATCAACGGGCTAACCGTCGCCAGTGCCCAGAACAGCGCCAGCCGCGCGGCATACCAACTGCCCTGCCCGCCCAGCAGCCCTGCAAACATCCGGCTGATCGCCGCAATCGCATACCACAACGGCACCGTCGCCAGCATCGCCATTGCAAGTGCCAAGACCCGCGGTGCCACTGATCGCTCCTCTGCCAAAAAGGCCTCGCGCGCCGCTTGCGGCCATTGCGCCACAAAGGCCACGATCAGAAACACCAGCAGCAGTGAAAACGCAAATGCCTCGGATTGCCCGCGCGCCAGATGACGGCGGATTGCGGCCCGTGGGTTGCGCCAGCTTGCCAAGATATCGGTTGTGACCGCCATTCCCTACCCCTGCGCCGTGTGTCGGTCGAGCCAGCCTTCAAGGCGGCTGCGGATATCATCGGCAATCGCCTCATCCTCGATTTCCGCAATCGCCTCGGCCAGAAACGCAAGCACCAGCAGCGCCTGCGCCGCCGCTTCTGGCACACCCCGCGACCGCAGGTAAAACAGCGCCGTCTCGTCAATCGCCCCGGATGTCGACCCGTGGCTGCACTTCACGTCATCGGCATAGATTTCCAGTTCGGGTTTCGCCAGAAACTGGCTGTCCTCGTCCAGCAACAAGGCTTGACTGATCTGATACCCATCGGTCTTTTGCGCGCCCGGTTTGACCAGAATCTTGCCCTGAAACACGCCCACGGCCCCGTTTTTCAGCACTTTCTTGAACACCTGACGGCTTTCGCAGCGCTGCCCCGTGTGGGTCACGAATACCGTATCATCATGGTGAAACGCCCCGTCCCCCGCGGCCGCACCTGCGATGTGCGCACGCGCATCATCGCCCAACAGTTCAACCACGGCCTCATTGCGTGTCAGTGCGCCATTGGCCGTCAACGTGAATGACTTGAACAGGGCACGCGCTTGTAGCCGCGCGAAAATATGCGTGCAGGCGCGGCGTTCATGGGCGCGCCCCTGTGCGCGGATGTGGTGAAAGGCCGCTCCCTCGGCCAGATCAACCTCCATCACCTTGACAAACCGCGCCGCCGCCGGACCACTTTCCAGAACGGTCAAAGACGCGCCCGGCTCAATCTTAATGCAATGATGCAGGATAACGTCTGAAGTCACTGATTCATGTTCATAAATCAGTGCGACTGGCCGGGTGCCCTGCCCGGTGACGCGGATCAGAATCCCGTCCGTCGCAAAAGCCGTGTTCAATGCCGCCAGCGGGCGCCGCACCGGCGTCTGCCCGCGCGCCTCCAACGCGCCATACAGATCGCGCGCCCAATGGATATCGGCCCTGCCCGCTGTTGCAAGGCGCTCAACCTCGACCCCTGCCATCGTCAAATCGTCCGACCGGGCCGCATCAAAGATGCCATCCACAAAGACGATCCGCAGCGCATCAATCGACCCGAAAATCGGGCTTTCATCGCGCGCATCAAACACGCTCGCCGGTGATGCCACCGCCGTCGTTAACGACGTGGGGTCGGTATACCGCCAGTATTCATCCCGCTTGACCGGCAGGCCCATCGCCGTCAGCCGTGCCAACGCATCGGCCTGTGCCGCTCCCAGCCAACCCGTCGGTGCACGGGTCAGCCCCGCAATCCGCGCCGCCAACGCATCGGCCTTGATTTGTGGTGCAGCCATCAGTTCTGCTCCGCCAGAATATCGGCATAGCCGTTGTTTTCCACCTCAAGCGCCAGTTCCGGCCCGCCCGTCTTGATGATCTGCCCCTGCGCCATGATATGCACCACATCCGGTGCAATATGATCCAGCAGGCGCTGGTAATGCGTGATCACAAGGAAAGACCGCCCCGCCGACCGCAACGCATTCACGCCATCGGCCACCAGCTTCATCGCGTCAACGTCCAGCCCCGAATCGGTCTCGTCCAGGATGCACATCTTGGGTTCCAGCATCGCCATCTGCAGGATTTCGTTGCGCTTTTTCTCGCCCCCCGAAAAACCCACATTTACAGGGCGCTTCAACATTTCCGCGTCGATCTTCAGCGCCTTTGCCTTCTCCCGCACCAGCTTCAGAAAATCACCCGCGCTGATTTCCGCCTCGCCGCGCGCCTTGCGTTGTGCATTCACCGCCGTGCGCAGGAACGTCATGTTGCCCACGCCCGGAATTTCCACCGGATATTGAAACGCCAGAAAAAGACCCGCCGCTGCGCGTTCATCGGGTTCCATCTCCAGCAGTTCTTCGCCCTCAAGGGTGGCAGACCCGTCGGTCACCATATACCCGTCGCGGCCCGACAGCACATAAGACAGCGTCGATTTCCCTGATCCGTTCGGCCCCATGATCGCATGCACTTCGCCCGCGCCGATCTGCAAGTTCACGCCGCGTAAAATGACTTTGTCTTCATCTGCAAGTTTGACGTGCAGGTTATTGATATTCAACATCTTATCTTCCTCGTCACGGATGGGCCCATCACTGGCGGGCGCAGTTCAATCGTCGTTCAGCGCGGTGTCAGGCAAGGGTGTTACGGGCGTTCTCGCGACCAGATGCTTAATTGTCTGTTCAGCAACTTCACCCAGATCACGGCACATGGCTGTGATCTCGGCATCGGTCAACAACGTAAGCGACGCGCGCATCGGTCGCAGATAGGTCATCGATGTAACGGCGCGGCCCACGAGGGCACGGGTAAATTGCGCGCGCGTCCGCACCGGGTGAAAAATTTCGGGCCCCCGATCATTTAAAACGAGGTCAAGCAACATATCGGGATCGGCGTGGAATTGATCGCCTGCAAACCATTCGGGCACCATCACGCGCAAATCGGCCACGGTCATCTGCGGATCG
>JANNKX010000346.1:0-2087 GCA_031396505.1 Rhodobacterales bacterium | reverse complement strand
TCTGGGGATGCGTCCTTGCGTCTGGTGGCAGGTGACCGGGTGCAGCCGATCAACATCGATCTGATCCCGTCGTGGTCTACTGTCGATGACCGCCTGAAGGACGCGCCCTGGCACACGGTTGACGGTGTGCATTACGGCACGCCCTACATGTGGGGGCCGAACGTGTTGATGTACAACACCGAAGTATTCCCGGAACCGCCGACATCGTGGAACGTGGTGTTCGAGGAAATGACGCTGCCCGACGGCCAATCGAACAAGGGCCGGGTGCAGGCCTATGATGGGCCGATCCATGTGGCCGATGCCGCGCAATACCTGATGTTTCACAAGCCGGAACTGGGCATCACATCGCCCTACCAACTGAACGAGGATCAGTACAAGGCGGCGCTGGACCTGCTGCGCGTGCAGCGCGATCTGACCAGCCGCTATTGGCATGACGCCTTCATCCAGATGGATGATTTCAAGAACGAAGGCGTGGTGGCATCGGGGTCATGGCCGTTTCAGGTGAATATCCTGAAGGCGGGGGGCGCACCTGTGGCCTCGACCATCCCGCAGGAAGGGGCGACGGGTTGGGCGGATACGACGATGATGCATGTCGATGCGGCGAACCCGAACTGCGCCTATATGTGGATGGAACATTCGCTGGCGTCGAACCTGCAATCAGACCTGTCGGTCTGGTTTGGCGCAAACCCGGCAGTGCCCGCGGCCTGCACGGATGGACGCGGCCAGCAGACGGCAGAGGGATGCACGGCGAACGGTCTGGATGACTTTGACAAGATCAAGTTCTGGACCACCCCGGTATCATCCTGCCCTGCAGGTGACTGCGTGCCATACTACCGCTGGGTCAGCGACTATATCGGCGTCATCGGCGGGCGCTGATCGCAACGCCCCCACACCATCCCTCCCCCACAACGGGGGGAGGGGGCCACTTTTTCTGTCACGGGTGCCGCCTGTTGTCGCTTATGTGCCTCCCCTCCCCCACTGTGGGGAGGGGCTGGGGGTGGGGGCAACGGGGCCGGGCAGCCGGAAGGTAATGCATGACCGCTGCCGTCGAATTCCAATCCGTCACCCGGCATTTCGGGTCCACGAAAGCCGTTGATGGCGTCGATCTGACGATCGCCGAGGGTGCGTTCTTTGCCATGCTCGGCCCTTCGGGGTCGGGCAAGACCACCTGTCTGCGGCTGATTTCCGGGTTTGAAAAACCCACGCAGGGGGTGATCCGCATCTTTGGTCAGGATGTCAGCGATGTGCCACCAAACCGGCGCAACGTGAACACGGTGTTTCAGGATTACGCACTGTTTCCGCATCTGAACGTGCGTGACAATGTGGCCTACGGGCTGATGGTCAAGGGCATGGGGCGCGCGGCGCGCTATGCACGCGCCGAGGACATGCTGGCGCTGGTCAAACTTGACGGTTTTGGCGACCGCAAGCCGGGGCAATTGTCGGGTGGGCAGCGGCAACGCGTGGCATTGGCGCGCGCCTTGGTCAATGAGCCGCGTGTGCTGCTGTTGGATGAACCGCTTGGTGCGCTGGATCTGAAGCTGCGCGAGGCGATGCAGGATGAATTGAAGGCTTTGCAGCAGCGGCTTGGCATTACCTTTGTGTTCGTCACCCATGACCAGCATGAGGCGTTGAGCATGGCCGACAGCCTTGCCGTGTTCAACGAGGGGCGCATTGCCCAGATCGGCACGCCTGCGGATATTTATGCGCGACCGCGTACGCGGTTTGTGGCGGATTTTGTGGGGTCATCCAACGTGCTGCCGCCCGATTTGACGCGGGCCTTGGGCGGGCCTGCGCAATGGTCATCCCTGCGGCCCGAGGCGCTGCATGTGTCGCCTGCGGGGGGTGCGGCCCTTTCTGGCCCAGTGACCGGCCTGCGCTATTTGGGGGCTGGCACGCGCGTGATGATTGCCGCCGCCGGGGCCGAGATCGGTGCGTTTGTACCCGCGGGCCAGCCAGTGCCCAACACTGGCGATACGATTGGCCTGACGTTTGCACCCGGTGCGCTGCATGTGATGGACGAGGCATGAGCGGCCCTGCCATTTTCCCCGAACGCGGGCTGGCGGACCGGCTGACGGCGACCTTCTGGC
>JANNKX010000305.1:0-2112 GCA_031396505.1 Rhodobacterales bacterium | reverse complement strand
TCGCCCGCCGCGACCGTGCCTGATGCGGCCACCGCATCCATCCCCGACAGCACAACCCACACGCCCGCACAGTCCAGCATCACATACCGCCCCAGCCGCGTGTCCGCGCCCTGCCCCACAACGGCACCGCCGCAGGGTGCGCGGATATCCCGTTGCGCCGCCACCATCCGCCCCCAGCCATCAACCGCGACAAGTGCAACCGCGTAAGACTGCCCGCGCCACCCCGACAGGCTCGGGCTGTCCGGGTCCATCGCCGCAAGATGCGCGTTGATCGCCCGCCGCGCGCCGCCCTGCGTCACAAGAACCGTGCCCGCCATGGGCTGTGCCAGTGCCACAAGATCGACCGGTCGCAGTCGCGCCTGCACGCCCGCGCCGACCCCCACCCACGCCGCCACCGCCAGCACAGCAGCGATCACCCCCGGCCAGATCGACCCGCCCCCCCGTCGGTCCACCCCGCGCCGCCGCCCCAGCACCGCAGCCAGAACAATCACACCCATCAGCGCATAGGGCGCATAGGCCGATGGCCAGCTCCACTGCCCAAACAGCGCCACTGCCGCCACGGCCCCCGCCACCAGTGCCACATGCGCCCAGCGCGCCCCCCCGCGCAGTGGCCAGATCGCCAGCCACAGGATCAGTCCCAGTGCCAGCCCAAGTTGCAGATAGGCCATGCCCGCTCCTTTGCATTCGGGCGGACCATGACCAGCCCACGGCCCATGCACCAGCCTGCACCCTTGCGCATCGGCACATCCCCGCCCTACAACGGGCAGGCTTTGGGCAGGGATACGCGCATGAAACTGGCGACCTATAACATCAATGGCATCAAGGCCCGGATTGACGCACTGCCCCGCTGGCTTGACGCGGCCAAGCCCGATGTTGTCTGCCTGCAGGAAATCAAATCACAGGATGACTCTTTCCCGCGCGAGATGTTTCAGGACATGGGCTACCGCGTCGAAACCCATGGCCAAAAGGGCTTTAATGGCGTCGCAATCCTGTCGCGCCTGCCGCTGGAAGATGTCACACGCGGCCTGCCCGGTGATGCGGATGACGAACAATCCCGCTGGATCGAGGCGACCGTGATGACACAGCGGCCCATACGGGTCTGCGGGCTGTATCTGCCGAATGGGAACCCCGCGCCGGGGCCGAAGTATGACTACAAACTGGCATGGATGGCGCGGCTTGAGGCGCGGGTGCGCGTGTTGTTGGCGACCGAAGAGCCCTTCGTCTGCCTTGGCGATTACAACGTGATCCCGCAAGCGATGGACGCCGCAAAGCCCGCTGCCTGGGTCGAGGACGCGCTGTACCTGCCGCAGACGCGCGAGGCTTACCGGCGGCTGGTCAATCTGGGATTGACCGACGCCTTTCGCGCGCGGGTGCAAGGCCCGGGGCATTATTCATTCTGGGATTATCAGGCGAACGCCTGGGAGCGGAACAACGGCATCCGCATTGACCACCTGCTGTTGTCACCCCAAGCCGCTGACATGCTGGTTGATGCGCAGATCGACCGCGAGGTCCGTGCCGACGACAAACCATCCGACCATGTGCCGGTCTGGGTGGACCTTGCCGCCTGACACAGACCGCCGTCAGGGCAAGGGCTGCGGATGCGATATGCCAACAGACGCATCATCCGCATGGCGGTAAAGCGTGACGGTTCCATCGACAATCCCGGCGGATACCGCAGGCCAGTTCGCCGCCGACGCCGCAATGCGCTTGTCCTGTTCGGCCAGAAACAGATCGCGTGTGGACTGATCCCAGTTCAGATACAACGCGCCGTCCACCACAGACCAGCCGTTCACGAAATCGACCTCGGCCCCGTATCCTTCGGATACCGCATAGGCGCACCACCCGTTGTTGCGCGGGGCATAGCGCGCGGGGTCCGCGCTAAAGGCATCGGCGTTGGTCTGGCTGGCAAACAGCCATTGCGCGCCGGCATGGTCCACCGCAAAGGCCGCATCCCCCTTGGTCGGTGCGGCCTCCGTGAAATAGGCCACCACATCAAACCCGTCCATCGCCACGCCGTCTGCCGTCTGGTTCAGCGGGGCCGCCGTGTCGGCAAAACCCATCGTGGCGCAGAGGGTCATGCCCAGGGCCAGAACCACCGCGCGAAAACACTTG
>JANNKX010000299.1:0-5857 GCA_031396505.1 Rhodobacterales bacterium | reverse complement strand
CGGCCAATGGCATCACGCTGCATGGTGGCGAGGGTGACGACGTCGTCTATGGTGGCAGCGGTGCCGATATCATTGAAGGCGGCGACGGCAGTGATGTACTGTATGGCGGCGCCAACTGGGATAACCTTGGCGCACAAGGCGGCAACGATACCCTCTATGGCGGCGCTGACGGCGACACCATATCGGTAACCGAAACCAGCGGCACCACCGAAATCTACGGTGGTGAAGGCGGCGTCGATCAGGACACGCTGTTCCTGCAAGATAATCGCGGTGATCAGGGCGGCGTCACCGTCACCTTTACCGGGTCCGAGACCGGCACCTACGCCTTTACCGGCACCACAGCGACCGGCATGTTTTCAGAAATCGAAACCGTTGGTCTGGGCGATGGTGCAGACAGCGTCGATGCATCCGGGTCAACCGGCGGCGTCACGGTCAGCAGCGGTGCGGGCGATGACACCATGGCAGGCAGTGCCTTTGCCGATACGCTGCACGGCGGCGCAGGCAATGACAGCACGGATGGCGGCGATGGCAATGATCTGCTGTGCGGTCAGGATGGCGACGATACCCTGACGGGTGGTGCGGGCAATGATACGCTGGATGGCGGCGCGGATGCCGACGTGCTGTCTGGCGGCGCGGGCGATGACACGCTGGGCGGCGCAGACGGTGACGACCTGATCACGGGCGGGCAGGGCAATGATCGCGTGTCGGGCGGTGCAGGCAGCGACACAGCGGCCTTCAGTGGCCCTGTCAACGAATACAGCTTTGACTACGGCCCGAATGGCGCGTTGGTTGTTACCGACAGCGTTGCCGGGCGGGATGGCAGCGATACACTGGATGGCATTGATTATGTCACTTTCAACGGCACGACCTACCACCTTGTCACTGGTGATGACGGCGCCAATACGATGCTGCAAGCCCCCGATGACGGCACCCCCAGCATCATTGTCGCGCATGAAGGCAACGACTGGGGCGGCGGGCATGCCACCTCCGACGCGGTCTTTGGCGGCGCGGGCGACGATACGCTGGATGGCGGCGATGGCAATGACACGCTGGTCGGTGAAGGTGACAATGATCTGCTGCGCGGCGACGCGGGCGATGATGCGCTGTTTGGCGGCGACGGCAGTGACACGCTGCAAGGCGGTACCGGCAGTGACACGTTGCAGGGCGGCGCGGGCGACGATGTGCTTGGCGGCGGTGCGGGGCAAGATACCCTATCGGGCGACGCGGGCCGGGATACATTGTCGGGTGGCGCCGGTGACGACGGCCTGACAGGCGGCACCGGTGACGATCTGTTCGTCTTTGCGAAAAGCGGCGGCATCGACCGCGTCACCGATTTTGACACCACGCTGGTGGACGGGCGCACGCTGGATCAGCTTGATGTCAGTGCCCTGCGCAATGCCGGCGAACAGCCCGTCACGTGGCGCGATGTGACCGTCGGTGTCGATCAGGACGGCAATGCCGTTCTGATGTTCCCCGGTGGCGAACAGATCGTCCTCGAAGGCGTGACCCCCCAAGAAGCCGAAGGCAAACAATCGATGTCGCGGATGGGCATACCCTGCTTCGTGACGGGAACCCGCATCCTGACCCCGCACGGCACGGTTGCCATCGAAAATCTGCGCCCCGGCATGATCCTGCGCACCCGCGACCATGGCGATCAGCCCATCCTGTGGGCCGGGTCGCGGCACATCGGGCGCACCGAACTGCGGCGCAATCCGGCCCTTCTGCCGGTGCGCATCGCGCATGGCGCGCTTGGCAACGCAGGCGATCTGTGGCTGTCGCCCCAGCATGCCGTGGTGGTCGGCCACAACCTTGTCCGCGCCAAACATCTGGCCGAGGCAGACCTGCCCGGCATCACCCGTGGCATGGTGGCGCAGGTGACCTATCACCACCTGCTGCTGCCACAGCATGCCATTCTTCACACCATGGGTATCGGCACCGAAAGCCTGTATCCCGGCGTGATGGCTGCCGCCGCCCTTGGCCCGCAGGCCTGGCTGCAACTGTGTCAGATCATCCCCGGTTTCGCCGGCATTTTCGACGATCCTGACAGCGTTGCCGCCCTTTACGGCGTGCGTGCCCTGCCTTTGCTGGGGCGCGGGCAGGCCTTCCGCCTTGTCGGGCGCGCAGATCGGATCGGGCCAAAAGGCAATCGTCCTGAAAAACGCGCCTTGATCGCGATCAATTGATCCCGGATCAGCCAAAGTAATCGCCACACGTCCCGCATTGCAGCCCTTTACAACGGATCGGTGACAAGTTGGTTGCATTACGCGGCTGCATTGGCTTTAGTCGTCGCAACAAGAGCGGAAACTCCGCCGGCCGGTCAGGGAGACTTGGATTTGTCACAAGCCGACGCGTTCGTCGCATTCGAACATGTGCAAAAAAGCTATGATGGCGTCAGCCTCGTCGTCAAAGACCTGAACCTGTCGATTGCGAAGGGCGAATTTCTGACCATGCTTGGGCCGTCAGGGTCTGGCAAGACGACCTGCCTGATGATGCTGGCCGGATTTGAAACGGCGACCCATGGCGAGATCAAACTTGCGGGCCGCCCGATTAATCAGGTGCCGCCGCACAAGCGCGGCATCGGGATGGTGTTCCAGAACTACGCGCTGTTTCCACATATGACGGTGGGCGAAAACCTGTCCTTTCCGCTGGAAGTGCGCGGCATGGGCCGCGACGCGCGCGAGGCCAAAGTGAAACGCGCGCTGGATATGGTGCAGATGTTTGCCTTCATCAACCGCCGTCCCAGCCAGTTGTCGGGCGGACAGCAGCAGCGCATCGCCCTTGCCCGCGCCTTGGTCTTTGATCCGGAACTGGTGCTGATGGACGAACCGCTGGGCGCGCTGGACAAACAGTTGCGCGAACATATGCAGTTTGAAATCAAACACCTGCACAACAGTCTTGGCATCACGGTGGTCTATGTGACCCATGATCAGGGCGAGGCGCTGACGATGTCGGACCGCGTCGCCGTATTCAACGATGGCCGCATTCAGCAGCTTGCCCCGCCCGCCGATCTGTATGAACGCCCCGACAACAGCTTTGTCGCGCAATTCATTGGCGAGAATAACAAATTGCTTGGCATCGTGCAGGAACTGTCCGCCGACAAGGCGCTGGTCAAACTGGACACGGGCGAAGTGATTGATGCGACCCCGGTCAACATCACCGCCGTGGGCCAGAAAACCCTTGTGTCGATCCGTCCCGAACGGGTGGAATTCAAGGCCGAAATGATGCCCCCCGGCGCGCATATGATCGACGCCGAGGTGCTGGAAGTCATCTACATGGGCGATATTCTGCGGGTCCGGCTGCGCGTGGCAGGGTCCGATGATTTCGTGATGAAGATGCGCAACACGCTGGGACAAACCCGGCTGTCACCGCAACAAAAGATCAAGATCGGCTGGCATCCGCAAGATGCCCGCGCGCTTGATCCGATGTGAAACGGGCCGGCCCGCTGTTGGGCTGGACCACGGCTGCATACGCAGCAAAACTTGTGAAACTGTTCAACTTTGGGAGCCTGAAAATGAAAAAACTGCTGATCTTGTCTACGGCGCTGACCAGCGTGGCCTTTGCCGCGCAGGCCGATGTGACCGTCATGTCCTGGGGTGGCGCCTATACCACCAGCCAGGTCGAGGCGTATCACAAGCCCTTTACCGCCGCGACCGGCACGACCGTTGTCTCGGTTGACAGCGACAACCCCGCGCCACAGGTGAAAACCATGGTCGAGGCTGGCAATGTCACCGTCGATGTGGCCGATGTCGAATATGCCGATGCGATCCGCCTGTGCGACGAAGGCATGCTGGAGCCGATTGACGCATCGGCCCTTCCCGCAGCCCCCGATGGCACACCTGCCGTTGACGACTTCCTGCCCGGTGCTTTGACCGAATGCGCCGTGTCGACCATCGTGTTCTCGACCGTGTTCGGCTACGACAGCACGGTGTTCCCCGAAGGCCCCGCCACGATTGCTGATTTCTTTGACCTCGAGGCATTCCCCGGCAAACGTGGCATGCGCAAGAGTGCCAAAGCCAATCTCGAAATGGCACTGATGGCGGATGGCGTGCCTGCGGCCGAAGTCTATGCCATGCTGGAAACCGAAGAGGGTGTCGCGCGTGCATTTGCCAAGCTCGACACGATCAAGGACAGCGTGATCTGGTGGGAGGCTGGTGCGCAGCCGCCCCAACTGCTGGCGGATGGCGAGGTCGCCATGACCACCGCCTATAACGGGCGTCTGTTTTCGGCCATGGCAGCCGATGGCAAACCGTTCGTTACCGTCTGGGATGGGCAGGTCTACGAATACGACCTGTTCGTGATCCCGAAGGGTGCTCCGAATGTGGAAGGCGCGCTTGAATTCATCAAGTTCGCAACCTCGACCCAGGCCCTTGCCGATCAGGCAAAATGGATCAGCTATGGCCCCGCACGGCTGTCGTCCGGCCCGCTGGTCGGTTTGTATAACGATGGCAAGACGGAAATGGGCCCGCATATGCCCACATCCGAGGCGAACCTGACCAATGCACTCGCATCGTCCTACGAATTCTGGGTCGACCGCGATGCTGAACTGAACGAACAGTTCAACGCATGGCTGGCTGCCAACTGATCTGACGCACGGGCGCGGGGGAAACCTCGCGCCCGCTTTCCATCATTTGCCTGCCGCAGGGTCCCCGATGAAATCCTTCGCCATTGCCCTTTTCCTGATCGTGATGCAGGCCGTCGCAACCCCCGTGCTGGCGCAGGGCGGTGATCCGGTCGTGAACTTTTCTGAAGACGACCCGGCCATGAATGCCGCCATCTTGGCCGCCCGGCAAAGCCTGCCCGCGTTCATGAAACACCTGAACAATCCCGGATCCGGTGCCACCGACCTGATCCTGAAGGTCGCGATTTCCACCGACACCGATTATGTCGAACATATCTGGGTCGAACAGATCCGCGCGCTGGACGACAAGACATTTGAAGGCCGCTACGCCAACGATCCGGTCGAATTTGATGGCAACGAAGGCGACCCCGTGGCCTTCTCCGAAGGCTCCATTTCGGATTGGAGCTTTATGCAGGGCGAACAGTTGCACGGCAATTACACCACCCGCGTCATGTTGCCCTACATCGACCCCGACTATGCCGCCTACCTCGCCTCGATCCTTGCCCCCCTGCCGGAAGTGACCCCGTGACCGACACCACCGCATCACTGACCACCGCTGATGGCCGCCCCCTCAAGGACGCACTGGCCAGCGCACAGCGCCGCGCCAAGATCCGCGCCTTTCTGCTGGTGCTGCCGCTTTTGGTGTTCATCCTTGCCACCTTTGTCTGGCCCATCCTGCAGGTGCTGCACCAGTCGGCCTACAACCCCAAGTTTTCCGCCAACATGCCCGGCATTTCGCAGTGGTTTGCCGAAAACCCCGTCGGCACCGAACCCGACGAGGCCGCCTATGCCATCCTTGTGGCCGATTTGCAGGCCGCCGCCGCCGCCAAAACCGTCGCCGTCGCGGGTGAGCGGGTGAACTATGAACTGTCCGGCACCCGGTCGCTGTTCACCAGCACGGGCCGCAAGGCCAAGGATCTGGAGCCGCCCTACAAGGAATCTCTCATCGCGCTTGACGAGCAATGGGGCGACCCGGTGCTGTGGGGTGTCATGCGGCAGGTCTCTACCGCCTATACCACCGACTTCTATCTGGCTGCGCTCGATCTGAAACGCGATGTCGACGGCTCGGTCGTGCGGGTGCCCGAAAACCAACGCGTTTACGTCAATCTATTCCTCCGCATTGGTGTCGGTCGTGCCGATGGGCACCTTGCCCGACGGGAAGCTGCTGTTGCCGAGCTTGAGCGTGTAGTAAGACAGCGCAATGTCGGCCAGCGTGCCGCCATAGGTCGTCGCGTAGGG
>JANNKX010000296.1:0-27956 GCA_031396505.1 Rhodobacterales bacterium | reverse complement strand
GGCATCATCTGCGTCGCCGTGCCGATCCTGTCGCGCACAGGGCAGGTGATCGGGGCGCTATCCGTCACATCCACCACGCAACGCACCACGCTTGATGCTTTGGAAGCACAGGCCGGGCGCGTCAAGGAAACCGCAGCCGCCATCGCGGCTGCCGCCGAAAACTGGCGCTTTCCAGAACAAAACCAAAAGGGAGATCAGGGATGACCGGGGTAACACTGCGCAATGTGGTCAAACGTTACGGCGATGTACAGGTGATCCACGGGATCGATCTGGATGTCGACGATGGTGAGTTTTGCGTCTTCGTCGGCCCGTCCGGCTGTGGCAAATCCACGCTCCTGCGCATGGTCGCGGGGCTGGAAGAAACCACTGCGGGGGCAATCAACATCGGCACCCGTGACGTAACCCGCGCCGATCCGTCCGAACGTGGCGTGGCGATGGTGTTTCAGACCTATGCCCTTTACCCGCACATGACGGTGGCCGAAAACATGGGTTTTGGTCTGAAAATGACCGGCCATCCCAAGGACGCCATCACCAAAAAGGTGGCCGAGGCGAGCCGTATCCTGAAACTCGACGAATATCTGACCCGCAAACCCAAGGCGCTGTCGGGTGGCCAACGGCAGCGCGTGGCCATCGGGCGCGCAATCGTGCGCGGGCCAGAGGTGTTTTTGTTCGACGAACCCCTGTCCAATCTTGATGCCGAGCTGCGGGTTGAGATGCGCGTCGAAATCGCCCGCCTGCACCGCGAAATCGGCGCCACGATGATCTATGTCACCCATGATCAGGTCGAGGCGATGACTTTGGCCGATAAAATCGTGGTCCTGCGCAAAGGGCGTATTGAACAAGTCGGCAAACCGCTGGACTTGTATCACGACCCGGATAACAAATTCGTCGCGGGCTTTATCGGATCGCCCGCGATGAACTTTGTCGCGGGTAAGGTTGACGGTGGCAAACTGGTCGCCAAAGGGCTGGCCGCCGATGTGATGCCCAACGTCGCCATGCCGGCCGGGGCCAGTGACATCACCATCGGATTGCGCCCGCAACAGTTACGCGTCACCGAAGGCAACACCCATCGGGTTGAAATTACCGAGGCACTGGGGGGTGTATCCTTCATTCACTTGTCCGCATCATCAGGCGAAAAACTGATTGTCGAAGCACGCGGCGATGTGATCGCCGAACCGGGGTCGATGGTGGGCGTGGCGTTTGACAGCAAAGATGCGCTGTTCTTTGCCCCCGATACGGCGGGCGCGCGGTTGCGGTAAGGCGTAGGGTGCGTGCTTGCACGCACTGGACGGATTCCTTTCTCAATGGTGTACTCATGCACACACCGTACCAACCCACGCAAGGTTTCAAAAGTATTAATTTGCCCTCTTTCTGAAAAGCCATGTCATTGTTATATATAGATAAATACAAAAATTGACAGCCGTCAATTTCCCAACCTGCATCAGTAATGCTCAGGCGAAATAGTCGCGCAAAATGCGGGTATAGATCGCCTTCAACGCGACAATCTGTGCCACCTCGACCCGTTCATCGACCTGATGCATCGTCTTGCCGACAAGGCCAAATTCGACGACAGGACAATGATCCTTGACAAAACGTGCGTCCGACGTGCCGCCCGTGGTCGATAATTCGGGCAGGCGTCCGGTTTCGGCCTGCACGGCCCGCGCGACCAGGGTCGACAGATCGCCGGGCGGGGTCAGAAAGCTTTCGCCGGATACGGACATGCGTAAATCGAATTGCACACCGGTCTCGGTCTGCACATCGGCGGCTTGCGCGTGCAACCACGCAGTCAGCGACGCACCGGAATGCGTATCGTTAAAGCGGATGTTGACGGTGGCCGTGGCGCGGGCAGGGATCACGTTATTGGCAGGATTGCCGCAATCGATCGTGGTGATGGCAAGGGTGGAGGCATCAAAATGTGCAGTCCCCTGATCCAGTGGCGCGCTTGCCAGCGCGTCAAGCAGCCGCACCATCGCATGCAACGGGTTCTTGGCCCGGTGCGGATAGGCCGAATGGCCCTGCACCCCGGTTGCCGCAATATACGCCGTCATCGACCCACGCCGCCCGATCTTGATCGCATCGCCAAGGTGTTCGGGGCAGGTCGGCTCACCCACAAGGCAATGCGTCATGCGTTCGCCGGTTGCCGTCATCCAGTCCAGCAAGGCGATGGTGCCATCGGTGGCGTCGCCCTCTTCATCGCCGGTGATGGCAAGGATCACGGCCCCGTCGGGTGGCGTTTCCTGCACAAAATCGATGGCGGCCGCCGCGAATGCCGCGACGCCCGATTTCATGTCCGTGGCCCCGCGCCCATACATCCAGCCATCAATGATGGCAGCACCAAAGGGGTCTTGCGTCCATGCGGTGGCATCGCCCACCGGCACGACATCAGTATGGCCGTTAAAACCAAAGGCTTTGGTCGCGCCTTGCCGCCCCCAGCGGGCAAAAAGATTGGCGGTATCGCCCCGGTCGACCCGTGTGCAGGCAAAGCCAGCATCCGTCAGCAGCCCTTCCAGCAAGACCAACGCACCGCCTTCGGTGGGCGTCACAGATGGGCAGCGGATCAGATCGGCAGTCAGCGTGATCGGGTCGGTCGGC
This sequence comes from Rhodobacterales bacterium, assembly GCA_031396505.1. Taxonomy (GTDB): domain Bacteria; phylum Pseudomonadota; class Alphaproteobacteria; order Rhodobacterales; family Rhodobacteraceae; genus JAAFHS01. The sequence goes on along the minus strand of JANNKX010000296.1, from coordinate 25,364 downwards.
ATAAGGGCGTCCTCTGGTCCTGGCAAGGCGCAGCGATAGAGGCAAGACGCGCCTCCCGCAACCTTTGCCTGTCAATGAATAATCACGCGAGGTCACCGCCTAAAGGGTAGTTGTTGCCTCGCAGTCACAGCAGCCGATGTCGTGATCATTGCAACGGTTTGAACATGACAGCAGACCGCAATCTCCGCTAACGTTTCCGCAATAATAAATCCTGAGGCAGGGCAAACGAGGGTCAACGCACCCTGAACCGAGCAGTTTTCAATCAGCGCAAGGTATGTTTTCACCCGCGCTGAATGGCGTTTGATCTGCCCCAAAGGAATGGGGCGACGATGGCAACGGGCGCAGAGCTTACCTATACGCAAAGCACGGCCGTGCAGATGGCCAATGCTATTTTTGGCGATGGCGTCACGGTGACCGGGGCTAGCTATAGCGGGCCGTCCAGTTCGGCGGCGGTCTATTCAAACGGGCAACTGGCGCCGGGCGTCGTGCCATCGAATACGGGCGTCATCCTGTCGACAGGGCGGGCATCGGATTTCACGCAATCAAACGGCGATCCGAACCGGGCCGCAGGCACCAGCACGGACACGACAGGGGCAACCAACAACGCACAGTTCAATACTGTGGCCGGGGCCACGACCTATGATGCGGTCTGGCTGGATGTGGATTTCATTCCGACAGGCGATGAGATGACGATGCAGTTCGTCTTTTCGTCCGAAGAATACCCCGAATACATCAACAGCCAGTTCAACGATGTGGTCGGAGTCTGGATCAACGGGACTCTGGTGCCGATCGAAGTGGGCAACGGCAAGACGACCGTCAACAATATCAACGGCACCACCGAAGAAAACCTGTTCCGCAGCAACACAAACGATGCCTACAACACCGAAATGGACGGGTTCACTGTTACGATGACCCTGAAAATCCCGGTCAATGCGGGTGTCGTCAATTCGATCCGCATCGGCATCGCGGACACATCGGATGCCCGTTACGATTCAAACCTGCTGATCGCCGGAAATTCGGTGCAGACTGCACTGGTCGCGGGCAATGACGATGTGACGATCAACCCGTCCGGCACCAAGACAGTCGCGGTGCTGGACAATGATCAGGGGCCATCCGGGGCGACCCTGACCATCACCCATGTCAACGGCATAGCGGTGGTTGCGGGGCAGACGATCACGCTGCCGTCGGGGCAGCAGGTGACGCTGAACGCCAATGGCACATTTACCGTGGTGGGCGATGGCAGCATCGAAACCAAGACATTCACCTACACGGTCGCGGATGGATTGGGCCACACGGATACGGCATTCGTGACCATTACATCCGTGCCGTGTTTTGTGTCAGGCACACTGATTGCAACACCGGATGGCGAACGGCGGGTCGAAAGCCTGTGCGCTGGCGATCTTGTGCTGACGCATGACGACGGCCCGCAGCCCGTGCGCTGGGTGGGGCGGCGGCGCGTCGCAGCAAAGGGCGCGCTGGCACCGGTGCGGATCAAGGCGAACACGTTCGGCGACCATCGCACGCTGATGCTGTCACCGCAGCACCGCGTGCTGATCCGTGACAGTCTGGCGGAACTGCTGTTTGGCGAGCGTGAAGTGCTGGTGGCAGCCAAGGATCTGGTCAACGACGTATCAATCCGCGTCTGTGAGGGCGGCATGGTGGACTATGTCCAGATCCTGTTTGATCGTCATCAGGTGGTTTTTTCCGAAGGGCTGGCGACCGAAAGTTTCCTGCCCGGTCGGCAGACGACCGAAAGTCTGGAACAGGCGCTGGTGGACGAGATTTGTGCGGTCTTTCCTGAACTGAACCCACGCACGGGTACGGGCTATGGCCCTGCGGCGCGGCGCGCACTCAAGGCGCATGAGGCGCAGGTGTTATTGGCAGCGGGGCGCGCGGCCTGATGGCGGAATGGATCGCCCTTTCGGACCGTGGCAGCCCGTTGAACGGGGCCGATCCGGATGCAATTCTGCCGCGCGGCGCATTCGTGATGGAGGTCTTGCTGCCCTTTGCGGGGCCGACAGTGCTGCTGGATTATGCAGAACCTGACGGGCGGGCGGGGTTTTCGATCTTTTTCGATCCACAGCGCGGCGTGATCGTGTTGCAACGGCAGGGGCGGCGTTTGTTGCGCCATATCCTGCCAGACCCGTTTTCGGGTGACACGGGCATGCGTCGGCTGGTGTTTACCTGGGATATTCTGGCGCGGCGCTGGTCCTTAAGCGCGGATGCGATGGATGACAGCCCGCCCTGCCAGTCGGGCGGCACAGACCCGGTGGCGTGGTCGGTGGCCGATATGGTGGCGCTGTGTCATGCGGGCCAGCGCCACGCACAAGTGCTGTGGTACGGCATGACGACGGGCGATGCGCCGCCGCGTGCGCGCGCATGGATCGGACGGCAGACGCCGCTGGACACACCGGGCGGGCCGGTTGCGGCAGGGTTGCTGCGGGCAGGCGATCTGGTGCTGTCGGCGGATACGGGCCCATTGCCGGTGCGCCATGTCGCGCATCCGGAGGTGCCGGGCCGGGGGGCCTTTGCACCGATCCTGCTGCGCGCGCCTTATTTCGGGCGCACGACCGACCTGCTGGTGTCAAGCGAACAACCGATCTGCATGGCGGGAACAGCAGTGGAATACCTGTTTGGCGAAGACCGCGTGCTGGCGGCGGCGGACCTGCTTGTTGATGGAATCGCGGCCTATCCGGACAACCGCAGATCGGTGGTCACCGGCGTGGTGCTGGATTTCGGGCGACCCGCGCTGGTGATGGCGGATGGCTGTGTTCTGCTGATGCAGTCCGATCCGCCGGGCCCCCTGCCCGCGCGTACCCTGCAGCGGTTTGAAGTCACGCCGTTGATGGCGATGCAGACGCGCGCGGGGCTGCGGACGGTGGCCTGAGGCGGCGGGTTACGAAGGCGCGTCCTGCGGCAGTCCATCGGTGATGATGTAGTAGCACCCTTTGTCAGCCACAAAGATATGGCGGCCTGGCGTCAGGTCGTTTGGTTCGTCAAACAGCCCGGCAAGGATCGACGTTTCGGTCCGGGTGCGGCTCTTCCAGAACAGCCCCGATCCGCAGATCGTACAGAACGCGCGTTGCGCATCGGGCGACGACTGGAACCAAGCAATCTGCGCGGCCCCGGTATCCACCGTCAGCGCGGCGTCTGGACAAGCTGTGGCAGCCAGAAAATGCCCGGTCTGGCGGCGGCACTGGCCGCAATGGCAATAGATCACGGGGCGCAGCGGGCCTTGCGTGCGAAACTGCACGGCCCCGCAGGCACATCGACCGGTATTGATGGCATCCTGTGGCATGAGATTGCTCCTGATCCGTATGGCTGCAGGATGGCGGCCATATGCGCAGGCAGATGCACGGGAAACGACCAACCCCGTGCAGAATCTGTCGCACGGCGGGTTAAGCTCGGTTCGCCCTAGTCGAAAAACGGGGTCATCTGCGCCACGATGACGGAGTTTTCGTCCAATGCGCGTTGCATCAGGGTGCGCTCTTCACGGTCGATCTCATCGCCGTTTTCCAGCCGCTCATCGAGCGTGCCGTAGCCCGAGATATCCAAGGGGGCCAGACCCGCCTCTTTCAGGATGACCACGGTTTCGCGCACGGCCTCGGCCTCGTCCACGCCGGAGGCATAGATGATCAGCGCGGCTCCGGTTGCGTCCTTGGGCAGATCATCGCCGGGCTTGCGGCCAACCTCGACCACCAGCGTATACACCTTTTGCGGGCGCTTAATCTTTTCGGGTTTGGGGTCGGGGGGGATATCATCGGTCACGAAACATACCCTTAATTGACATCTGGCTGGCGGAGTTTGATTTATGCCACGCATCGCGCGCCCGCAAACCGAACTTGAGGAAGGCCAGCAGGTCGTTTGCGTCGCCCGCACAACCGCTCGCGCGAAAGTCCAGCGGGCCAACACCTAACTTACGTCCGAGTAAGTCACAGAGTTTTTGGATGCCGCTCTCCATCGCAGTTGCGTCATCTTCCGAAAGGATAGACAGCCAGATCTCATTGCGACTTGCCGACAAGTCATTGTGAGCAACTTGCTTGTTACGCGATGGCTTCATTTTGTCGAAGACGACTCGTAGTTCCAAGTGAGTTTGTTCGATGTCAGGGTCAGCGTCGCAGACCGCGATGGTCCGGTCCACGATGTTCCGGATTGAGAGGTTCGGTTGACCAAGGCTGACCGCGGGATCGGCAAGACGCCCAACTCGCAGCCACCAAGTTTCGATCATGCAGTTGTGGATTACTTGGAAGACAGCAGAGCCCACGGCATCAAGCGTCGGCTTGTCGTCGTTGCCAAACAAAGCGCGGAACTCATTCGCGAGAACTTGCAGATCAATGCAGATGCTTCGAAGCTGTTCGAAGTCGCTGACAAGTTCAGTATCAACGATGCTAGTCACGCAGCAGCTCGTTGATGCTGGTTTTGCTGCGGGTCTGGGCGTCGACCTTTTTCACGATGACGGCGCAATACAGGTTGATGCCGTTCGTGGTGGGCATCGATCCCGCCACGACGACCGAACCGCTGGGCACCTCGCCATAGGTGACTGCCCCTGTGGCGCGGTCGACGATCTTGGTCGATTTGCCGATGAACACGCCCATGCCAAGGACAGACCCTTCGCGGACGATGCAGCCTTCGACGACTTCGGACCGCGCGCCGATAAAGCAGTTATCCTCGATGATTGTCGGCCCCGCCTGCATCGGCTCCAGTACGCCGCCGATGCCCACACCGCCCGACAGATGCACGTTCTTGCCGATCTGCGCACAAGATCCGACGGTGGCCCAGGTATCGACCATGGTGCCTTCATCGACGTAAGCCCCAAGGTTGACAAAGGACGGCATCAGCACAACGCCACGCGCAATAAAGGCGGATTTGCGCACGATGCAGTTTGGCACGGCGCGAAACCCGGCGCTGCGCCAGTCGGCATCAGACCAGCCGTGAAACTTGCTGTCGACCTTGTCCCACCACCCCGATCCCTGCGGGCCGCCCGACTGCATTTCCATATCCTTGAGGCGAAAGCCCAAGAGGACCGCCTTTTTCGCCCACTGATTCACATGCCAGTCAGCCCCGCGCTTTTCCGCCACGCGCAAGGTGCCGGTATCCAAGGCCGCCAGCGTCGCCTCGACCGCATCGCGCGCCTCGCCTTTGGTAGCGGGGGTGATGGCATCGCGGGTATCCCATGCGGTGTTGATGGCGGATTCAAGCGCGGCATGGGTCATGGGTTCGTCCTTTCGGGTGGCGGCACGTGTTCACTGCCTATAAGCAAAGGGCATTGATCCCGCAACCATGTGAGCCGATGCCCGATACAACCCGCAAACACCCCCTGCGTTCATCAAAACAGGATGTGCGCGCAGCGCGCCTGATCCCCGATACACCGCAGACACGCGCGCCGACTTATCGGTTGGCCTTTGCCGATCCGGAGTTCCTGACGCGCGAGGAATTGCGCCCGATCCGGTTGCAGTTGGAGATGCTGAAACCGGAAATGGCGCTGGACGCCGAAGGGATCACATCGACGATCGTGCTGTTTGGCGGTGCGCGCATCCGCGACCCGGAGGCGGGGGGAAAGAAAACCGCCCTGTCGCATTTTTATGCCGAGGCGCGGCGGTTTGCGGCGATGATCACGGCGCGCAGCATGGCCGCAGGCGGCACGGCGGATGTGATTGTCACGGGTGGCGGGCCGGGGGTGATGGAGGCGGGCAATCGCGGGGCGGTGGATGCAGGGGGGCGGTCGATCGGATTGAACATCGTGCTGCCACATGAACAGGCCCCGAACGGCTATGTGACGCCTGCCTTGTGTTTCAATTTTCACTACTTTGCCATCCGGAAGATGCATTTCCTGATGCGGGCAAAGGCGGTCTGCGTGTTCCCGGGCGGGTTCGGGACGCTGGATGAGATGTTTGAGTCGCTGACACTGATCCAGACCGGGCGGATGGCGCCAATTCCGTTCATCCTGTTTGGTCGGGCATTTTGGGAGAACATCATCAACTGGCAGGCACTGGCGGATGCGGGCGTGATCAGCCCGGACGATTTGCAGCTGATGACGTTTGTGGAAACGGCGGAAGAGGCGATTGCGGCGATTGATGGGTGGCACGTGGTATTGACCTGATGGGCGCGCCACGTTGCACTGAAATTTCAAGAAAGAGACTGCCATGAACAGCCTGCCCCTGCACACTGGCCGCACGATCCCGCGGCTTGGCTTTGGGCTGTGGCAGGTGGCTGATGCGGCGACCGTCACCGAAACCGCGCTGCGGGCGGGATACCGGCTGGTGGACGGTGCGGCGATCTATGGCAACGAGGTAGGCATGGGTGCAGGCATCCGGGCAAGTGGCGTCGCGCGGGATGAGATTTTCGTCACGACGAAAGTCTGGAATGACCGGCAGGGCTTTGACGAGGCGCGCCGCGCCGTGGACGAAAGTTTCGCGCGGTTGGGGTTGGCGCGAATTGATCTGATCCTGATCCATTGGCCTTGCGCGGGCCGGAACCTGTTTGTGGACACATGGCGCGCGTTGATCGCGATGCAGGCCGAGGGGCGGGTGACGGACATCGGCGTGTCGAACTTCAATGCAGTGCAGATCGCGCGGCTGATTGATGAGACCGGGGTGGCACCCGTTCTCAATCAGGTGGAATTGCATCCGCGCCTGCAGCAACGCGATCTGCGGGGGGCGCATGAACGGTTGGGGGTGATTACACAAAGCTGGACGCCGCTGGGAGGCGGGCGGAGCTTTGAAGACCCGGTGATCCGGGGCATCGCGGCGCGGCTGGACAAATCACCTGCGCAGGTGATCCTGCGCTGGCATATCGAGATCGGGTGTTCGGTGATCCCGCGATCCAGCCGGGCGGCGGGGTTGGCCGAAAATATGGACGTGTTCGATTTCAGACTGACGGCCGCAGATCACACGGCGATTGCGGGGCTGGATAGGGGCGGGCGCATCGGGCCGGACCCGGATCAGTTCGGGTAAGGGCACGATTTTTCTGCGGACAATCAGATGGCACCGTTCCAACCGCGATACCAGTCGACAAACCGCGCGACACCGTCCTGGATATCGGTTTTCGGCAGCGCGCCGACCAAGGCCGTGACCAAGGCGGCATCGGCCCATGTTGCGGGCACGTCGCCGGGCTGCATGGGCAACAAGTTCTGAACAGCCTTGCGGCCAAGGGCATCTTCAATCGCCGCGATGAAATCGGTCAGCGCGACAGGCGTGCCATTGCCGATATTGACCACACGGTAGGGGGCCACGGGCGAAAGACTGTCCATGGCGCCAATGGGTGTTGTACCCGGAACAGCGTCAATCAGGCGGATGACCCCGGTAACCAGATCGCTGACATAGGTGAAATCGCGCCGCATGTTGCCATGGTTATAGACGTCGATGGGATCGCCCTGCAGGATCGCCCGCACGAATTTGAACAGCGCCATGTCGGGGCGACCCCAAGGCCCATAGACGGTGAAAAACCGGAACATCGTGGTCGGCGTGCCGTAAAGATGCGCATAGGAATGCGCCATCGCCTCGTTCGCGATCTTGGTCGCGGCATAAAAGCTCATCGGATGGGTCGCACGGTCGGTTTCGCGGTAGGGCATGTCGGTGTTCGCACCGTAGGCAGAGCTGGTTGAGGCCATCAACAGATGCGCAGGTTTGGCCGCGCGTGCGGCCTCCAGCACCTCATAGGTGCCGATCAGGTTTGCCTCGACATAACTGCGCGGGGCCTCGATCGAATAACGCACCCCGGCTTGGGCCGCGAGGTGGATGACCGCATCCGCCCCAGCCATCAGGCTCGCCACAAGTCCCGGCTCTTCGATCAGGCCACGGTGAAAGGTAAAGCGGCCCTGCCCATCGAGTTGCGCCAGCCGCGCCTCTTTCAGCGCGGGGTCATAGTAGGCGGTCATCGCATCCATACCCACAACCTGCCAACCCGCATCCAACAGCGCGCGGCAAGTGTGATACCCGATAAACCCCGCCGCCCCCGTGACCAAAGCTGTGCGCATGTGCCGCCCTCCGTTTGGGTTTAGGTCGCAGGGTAGGGTGACGGGGTCAAGGGGAGGCACCGTGACGATGGAACGAGACGGCAAAACGGTTGCGCGGTATGATGCGCACGAATAGCCTCGCGGTAGTCGAGCAAGGAACGAATGACATGCATTTCTATCGCTATGCACTGACGGCTTTTCTTGGCCTGACCGGATGTGTTCCCGAACCATCCGGCCAGGCAGCAGTACGAGTTGCGACGCCAATCACCGAGGGGACAGAGACGCGGGACGTTTCGTTCGGTGCTGAAAACAGAGGAATATCCGTCGTGGCCGATTGCTCCCTCACAGCACCCGGTATCAACACCAGATTCCAGACGCCTTCGGTACTATCATTTCCCGTGAATGAAGATGATCGCATTTCGATCAATGAATTCTCTTGCAGCTACAATGGTATACGCCACACATGGGACAGCCTACCGGGCAAGGACACGCGCGGTGTATTGTTCGAGTTCGGCGGTGGTTTTGCAGAAATCTATTTCCTGCGACGCGGGAACACAGTGCTTTACGTCATACGTGGCGGAGAATTCGTCGCCGTGAGCGGATCACCCGACCCTTAGACAATGGCAAGGCGATCAGACAAACTCTCCCTCAAAGCCCCGTGGCACCAGCAGGTTGTGCCGCCCCAAAGCCGCCACATCGCGTTCACCGCACAGTGCCATCGTGGTGTCCAGCTCTTTGCGGATCACCTCCAGCGCCTTTGTCACCCCTGCCTCGCCCAATGCGCCCAACCCGTAAATGTAGGATCGCCCGATGTAGGTGCCCTTCGCCCCCATCGCGAGCGCCTTCAGCACGTCTTGGCCTGACCGGATACCGCTGTCCATATGCACCTCCACCCGGTCACCAACTGCCGCTACGATGCGGGGCAGCATGCGGATGGAGGATACCGCGCCATCAAGTTGCCGCCCGCCATGGTTGGACACGATGATCGCATCCGCACCAAAATCGGCGGCCATGCGGGCGTCGTCTTCATCCAGAATGCCTTTCAGGATGAACTTGCCGCCCCATTGATCGCGGATGCGGCGGATTTTCGACCAATCCAGTTGCGGATCAAACTGATCAGATACCCATGTCATCAGACTGGCCGTGTCCATCGCCCCTTTGACATGGCCCACGATATTGCCAAAGAACCGCCGCTTGGTGCCCAGCATGCCCAGACCCCAACGCCATTTCGTCGCCATGTCCATCAGCACGGGCAGGGTCAGCTTGGGCGGGGCCGACAAGCCATTTTTCAGATCCTTGTGCCGCTGACCCAGGATTTGCAGATCGAGCGTCAGGACAAGGGCGCTGCATTTCGCGGCACGCGCGCGTTCGATGATGCGGTCGACGAAATCTTCGTCCTGCATGACGTACAGCTGAAACCAGAAGGGCACGGGGCTGTTCGCGGCGACATCTTCGATCGAACAGATGCTCATCGTTGACAGGGTGAAAGGCACGCCAAAGGCAGCAGCGGCTCGGGCGGCCTTGATCTCGCCGTCCGCGCATTGCATCCCCGTCAATCCGACGGGGGCCAGGGCCACGGGCATGGTCACTGTTTGCCCCGCCATGCTGCCCGCAACGGACCGGCCGGACATATCGACAGCCACCCGTTGACGCAGCCGCACCTTATTGAAATCATTTGTATTGTCGCGAAATGTCTGTTCCGTGTAGCTGCCGCTTTCAGCGTAATCATAAAACATCTTCGGTACGCGGCGTTTGTAGATACGCTTAAGGTCATCGATGGACGTAATGACGGGCATGGGGCGCACCTTTGCAGGAATTGGTTATTTGTTCTTACCAATATGCGATGCGCAAAGCAATTGCGGTTAAGGGGCTTGCACTTAGTTCTATATCGCACCATATTATACGATATCGCATTATGTAGGAGCCCATCATGACCCTGTCACGCCGCAAGACCCTTGCCCTTTTGGGGGGTGGTCTGGTTCTTGCCGCCACCGCCAGCATGGGGGCAATTGCCGCGCGTCAGCCGCGTACGGCCCTGTTGCCTTGGGCAGCGGCGGGCCGGCCAGAGGAACCGCGCCGCCGCGCGCTGTCTTATGCACTGCTGGCACCGAACCCGCATAACCGCCAGCCCTGGCTGGTGGACCTGCCGGGCGACGACGAGGTGATCTTATACGCAGATACCGCGCGGCTGTTGCCCCATACCGACCCGTTCAATCGCCAGATCACCATCGGCTTGGGATGCTTTCTGGAACTGATGCGGATGGCCGCGGCAGAAGATGGATACCGGGTTGATCTCGACGTCTTTCCACAAGGGACCGCCGCAGGCCTCGATGCCCGCCCGGTCGCGCGGGCGGTATTCGTGCAGGATGCGGGCGTGCGGCCTGATCCGCTGTTCGCACTTGTGACGGACCGGCGCAGCAACAAGGAACCTTTCGACACCGCACGCGTCCTTGGCACCGATATGCTGACCCCGATGGCGACGGTCGTACAGGCGGGCAGCACCTTTGGCGGATCGGTGACCGACACCGATGTCGCCGCGATGCGCAAGCTCACACGGGCGGCGCTGCAGATCGAGATCGACACTGCCCACACTTACCGCGAAAGCGTGGACCTGTTCCGCATTGGCCGGGCCGAGATTGACGCGAACCCCGATGGCATCGATTTCGGCGGGCCACTGTTTGAAACGCTGGGGGCATTCGGCCTGTTTTCGCGCGAGGCGGCACTGGACAGGCAAAGCCAGACTTATCGGGCGGGGATTGGTGCGGTGATGGCGAATGTGGATACGGCGATGGGCCATGTCTGGCTGACCACGCCGGGCAATACACGGGCCGACCAACTGGCGGTGGGGGCGGATTGGCTGCGCGTCAATCTGGCGGCAACCGGACTGGGCCTTGGGTTTCAGCCGCTTAGCCAAGGGTTGCAGGAATATCCGGAAATGGCCGCGATGTATGCACAACTGCATGCGCAACTCGCACCCCAGGGCGGCACGGTTCAGATGTTGTCACGCATCGGATATGGCGTCACAGTATCACCCAGCCCACGCTGGCCATTGGAAAGCAAGATCCTGCATGCCTGATACCAACCCCACCTCGGATACCGCGATCCTGTTTGCGTTCTTCAACGAGGTGGGGATCATTAACCAACTGGCAAGTGCGATGTTCGAGGCGCGCTTGCCACCGGGTTTTCTGGTGTCGCAGTTTGCGGTGCTGAACCACCTGATCCGCGTGCAGGACGGGCGCACGCCGTTGGACCTTGCGCGCGCGTTTCAGGTGCCCAAGACAACGATGACGCATACGCTGGGCCTGTTGGAACGGCACGGGCTGGTGCGGCTTGCGCCGAATCCGCACGACGGAAGGTCAAAATGCGTGTGGATCACGGCTGCGGGTGCAGCATTCCGAGCGCAGGCGATTGCCACGCTTGCGCCCGATCTACTCGCTGTTGCGCAGGCGTTTCCGGCCGATCAGATTGCCGCGATCATCCCGTCGCTGACGGCACTGCGCAAGGTGATGGACGCGCGGCGCAACGCGCCTACAGACCCACCGCATGCCGCATAAAACGGTAGCCAAGCGCCAGCTCACGCGCCTTTTCATCTGACCCCCCGCCTCCGCCATGGCCACCTGCGTGGCTGTAAAACAGCGCGTCCTGCCCTGCCGCGCGCAGGGCTGCGGCAAAGCGGCGCGAATGGGACGGATGCACACGATCGTCGCTGTCGGATGTATCGATCAGCGCGAGCGGATAACGCGGCGTATCTTGCACATTGTGGATCGGGGAGTAAGCGGCAAGCCATGCCGCCGCCGCCGGATCATCGGGATCACCATATTCGTCGATCCAGCCCGCACCTGATGGGAAAAGATGATACCGCAGCATGTCCATCACGCCGACATTGGCCCAGACCGCACCAAAGCGTGCAGGATACCGCGTCAGCATCACGCCACAGAGCAGCCCACCGTTGCTGCCCCCGTGGCAGGCGATCTGCGCCGGGGCCGACAGGCCACGCAACGCCAGGTCGGCGGCAATGGCGGCGAAATCGGCAAAGGCCAGTGGGCGGCCAGCGCCCTTTGCCTGCAGCCACCAGTCAGGACCAAACTCACCCCCGCCCCGGATATGCGCCTGTGCAAAGGCCCCGCCATGTTCCAGCCACAGCTTTCCGGTGACCGCATCATAGCCCGGCTCCATCGATGCCGCGAACCCGCCATAGCCATACAGCAACACCGGTACCGGCCCTTGTGTGGCCTTTGGGCGCACCAGATGATACGGCACCTGCGTGCCATCGTCCGACGTGGCGTTCAACAGCAGAACCTCATGCCCCGATGCATCAAACAGCGCGGGTTGCGACAGCAGGGGGCGGTAGGTAATGCCTGCAACGCCTGCCTTCAGATCGAATAGAAAGGTCTTTCGCGGCACCAGAAACCCCGACAGATCGACCATCAGCGTGCCATCGCCGCCCAGCGGGTTCGCGTCAAATGTGCTGACCCACATCACCTCGGCAGGTTCGGGCAACAGCAGTTCCTGAGGCATCGCGTCGCCTGACAGGTTCAGAACCATCACGCGCGATTGCAGGTTTTCCGCCTGTTTCCAGATCAACCAGCCGTCGTGAAAAAAAACCGATTCCGCATCCACCGCGCAACGCGGGCCGGGTGTGAAGAGGGCACGGTGCGTCCCCCCCAACCGCCCCAGAACCAGTGCGCCAGTGGGATAGTCACCATCCGAATGGGCGACATAGGCGTAATGCACGCCGTCTGTGATGCCGATTGTATCGGCCGGCGTGGGGACAGAGACGGACCCATCAGCCGTCACAACCTGCGACACGTTCATGTTGATTGCGGGCATGCGCACATGCACGGGGGCCACGCCCTGCGGTGTTTTCACCAGATAGGCAGTTGCCAGCAGATCACCCTCGCCGCAGGAAAAGACCACGTCGGCGCGCGTGTCCCGGTGCAGATGTTTCACCAGACGCGGCCAGCCTGACCGGGTCAGGGCATTGTCGCCCGTGCCGCAAGTCCACAACAGGGTATCGGCGTCGATCCAATCAGCAGAACCGCCGCGTTCAGGCGCGATGTCAAAGCCATCTGAAACGATTTCACAAGCCTTCAGATCAAATTCCAGATGGCGCTGCATGTCGGACCCATCCAGCGACAGGCGCAACAACACGCGGTCGGGATCAAACCACGCGGTCGCGGCCCCGCGCCAATGCCAGACCTGCCCCGTCTCATGGCAGAACGCATCAACATCAAACACCGGCTGCCAGGCGGCCTCGGGCAAGGGGGCTGCATCCCGCGGCAGCCGCAACCACAAGCCGCGCGGATGATCGGCGGTCTGGCGGAAGGTATATTGCCAGTCGCCACGGCGGGTCACCATCAGCACGCGGTCAGGGCGTTCAAGAATGGCGCGGACAGTCGCGATATCAGCGTCAAGTTCTGCACCGCCAAGCCGCGCCATGGTGCGGGCGTTTTCGGCGGCAACGAAGGCCGCGATGGCGGGCACGTCGTGTTCAAGTTCGGGAAAAACCGGGCCTTGCGTCATGGCAGCACCTTTCGGGGTCAGGTTGCGTTAAAAAACACCTCGGCCAGCAGCGGCACAAGGGCCGCTTCATCGGCGGCGGTAAAGGCGGCGGGGGTGTTGCTGTCCAGATCGAGTACACCCAGCAGCACGCCTTTGCCGTTCCAGACCGGGATCACCAGTTCGGACCGGGTGCTGGACGCACAGGCGATGTGGCCCGGAAAGGCATCGACATCGGGCACGTTCTGTACCGCGCCCGTGCGCGCCGCAGCGCCACAGACGCCGCGCGCAAAGGGGATCACAAGACAGCCATGCCCGCCCTGATAGGGGCCGATCTTTAGCAGTTCGGGGGCCACCACGCGGTAAAACCCGGTCCAGTCTGCCAAGGGATGCGCATGGTGCAATTCGCACACCACGGTGGCCATCAGGGCAACGGTATCCGTCTCACCCTGGGTCAGCGACAAGACGCGCGTGTGCAGATCGGTGTAATCAAGCATCTCAATATCCAATCGCGCAACCGTCCTTGCGCGGGTCTGACCCCGCCTCAAGCACGCCGGTGTCATGCATCACGATGGCCTGCGCCCCGCCCAACGCCACATGCGGTGTCTGCACATCATGCCCCATGGCCCCAAGGGCGCTGCGCACCGCCGTGCCATAACCGCGTTCGACCATCATGCCGCCGCTATCGGCAAAGCTGCGGGGCGCATCGATCGCTGTCTGCACATCCATGCCGAAATCGCGCATATTGGTCACAAGGCGCGCGTGGCCGCAGGGCTGATACGCGCCCCCCATCACGCCAAACGACATCAGAATGCGCCCGTTCTGCGCCAGCATCGCGGGAATGATGGTGTGCATCGGGCGCTTGCCGCCCGCTGCCTCATTCGGGTGGCCCGGTGTCAGGCTGAATCCCGCGCCACGATTCTGGAAATTGATGCCAAATTTCGACGATGCAAGGCCCGACCCGAACCCCCAGAACACCGAATAGATCAGCGATACCGCCATGCGGTCACTGTCCACCACAGTGATATAGATCGTGTCTTTGTGGATTGCCTCGGTCAGCGGGGCGGCGGCGGTCATGGCGCGATCGGGGTCGATCAGCGCGGCAAGGGCAGATGCCGTTGCGGGCGACAGCATATGCGCCAGCCGCGTGGTGTGGTCGGCATCGGCGATAAAGCGGTTGCGCGCGTCATAGGCCAGCTTTGCCGCCTCCGCCTCCAGATGCGCGCGGGCGGCTCCGAACGGGTCCATCGCCGCCAGATCGAAATGCGACAGAATGTTCAGCATCAGAATGGCCGTGGCGCCCTGCCCGTTGGGGCCATGTTCAATCAGGTCCTGCCCGCGATAGGTGCCCCTCACCGGATCGCCCCATGTGCAGGCGGTGGCGGCAAAGTCATCATGGCTGTGCGTGCCGCCAAGCGCGCGCAGGGATGCCACCATATCATCGGCCACCGCCCCTTCGTAAAACCCTCCGCGCCCCTTTGCAGCAACCTCGCGCAGGACCTGCGCCTGCCCCGGTGCGCGGAAAATCTGGCCCGTGGTCGGCGCGCGACCGCCAAGCAGATAGAAATCGCGCGCAGCCCCTTTCAGATGACCCACATCATCCGCCCAGTCGGACGCGACGCGCGGGGCCACCGGCACCCCTGCCTCGGCATAATGGATCGCAGGGGCCAGAAGATCGGCCAAAGGCAGGCGGCCATGCGTCGCATTCAGCGCGCAAAACGCATCAACAGCACCCGGAATGGTCACGGATTCGATGCCCCCCACGGGGATCGTGGTCAGGCCACGCGCGCGCATGTCCGCCGCCGACAGGCCCATCGGCGCACGCCCCGACCCGTTGAGCGCGGTGACAGCCTCGGTTCCCGAGGGTTTCACCAGCACGAAACAATCGCCGCCAATCCCCGTCATCTGCGGTTCGCACAGACCCAGCAGCACCGCACCGGCAAGGGCCGCATCCGCCGCATTGCCCCCCGCCTGCAGCACATCAATCGCGACCTTCGCGGCCAAAGGATGCGAAGTGGCACATAGACCGTTGGTGGCAAAGACGGCCGACCGTCCGGATTGTTGGAAATCGCGCATTACATGCCCCTGATAAGTTTGGTCCCACGCTAGCCGAACAGGCCGCAATTGCCAAACAGGGGATGGGCCTCGACGCCACGAACCGGGTGGGGGCATTGGCCCGCAGCGCCGAGGGAAGCTTTATGCAGCTACAATCAAGAACATGGCCTGTGCTTACGGTGGTTTTAGGGGGAAAAAATGGCGGAACTACGCCCGTTTCTACGCGATGGAAACAGTGGCATCATTTGCCCCGGATTGATCCGGGTTCAGCACGAATGTCAATTCATTCAACGTGCCATAGCGCGCATAGCGCAGATCGCGCGACAGGGTGCGAATCAAGAACCAGCCAAAGCCACCTTCGGGCAGATCGGCCAAGGCATCGACTGTGGCAAGACGGCCCGCAGGCAGGGTTTCATCCGGCATGGCCAGTCCGCGATCGGTAATACGGCAGGCAACTTCGCCCCCGGCCTGCCACAAGGTCAGGGTGATTTCGCCTGACGTGCCGACATAGGCATGTTCGACAATGTTGTTCATCGCCTCGGCCAGAACAATCTGCGCTGTGCCGCGATCCGCCTCGGGGATGGTGGCCAGAACAGGCCCGGACATCAGGTTTTCCAACGCCTCACGCACCGAACCAAAGGTCGCAGGAAAGCACAGATGCACGATGAACACCCGCCCGCCGCCCGCATCCGGGGATGGCGTCGATTCAAACGGCATCACGCAACACACCGGGAACGGCCGGATGGATCTTGAACACGCTGTCCATCCGCGTCAGGCGAAACACCTTTTCCACCGTGGGCGTCAGCCCCGCCAGTTCCAGCTTGCGCCCCGGCAACAGCAGTTTCATCACCGCCACAACCGCACCGAGGCCCGAGCTATCAAGGAAGTTCACGCAAGACAGATCAAGCACGACGCGTGGTGCGGCATCTACAGTCACCTCGCGCATGCGTTCCTTGAATTGGATCGCCCCCGCCGCGTCAATACGCGGCTCTTCAACCCGCACCACAAGCATATCGCCCATGGTTTCACTGTTCACCTTCATCGCACCCTCCATCACACCTGAGGGGCAGGATGGGCAGAAACGGTGAACAACAGGTAAGCGTTCAATTCATCTGAAAATGCAACGGATATCGCCCGTCTTCGAAATCGCCGAACAGATCGGGCAGATCGGGGTGGCTGACCGGGCCGCCCAGATCATCGGGCAGCAGGTTTTGTTCGGACACATAGGCGACATAGTAGGACTGATCGTTTTCTGCCAGCAGATGGTAGAACGGCTGGTTCTTGGAGGGGCGGCTGTCTTCGGGGATGGCCGCATACCATTCATCGGTATTGTTGAACCGCGCGTCCACGTCAAAGACCACGCCACGGAACGGATGCTTCCTGTGGCGCAAGATCTGGCCCAAATGGTATTTCGCCTGCGTTTGCTGCATCATCTTGCGTCCCCCAACCCCAGTTAGTAATCCCGCACCGGGGCGCTTGTCCATATTTCAGGCGCAAAAGTTAGGAAACAATCCGTGGCCGCGATCCTGACAGTGTTAACAATCGTGGCCCCGGTGGCGTTACTTGGCATGGTCGGTTTTGTGTGGGTGCGCCTTGGTTTCGAATACCGGCTGGAGTTTGTGACCCGCCTGTCGATGACGCTGGCGGTGCCTTGCCTGATCTTTACCGCGTTGATCAAAACCGACGTCGATCCCGGCGCATTGGCAACCGTGGCACTGGCCGCTGCGCTGGCCTATACCGTATTGACGGTGGTTTTTCTGGTGTTCACGCAGGCACTTGGGTTGGACCGGCGCACATATCCTGCCCCGCTGATCTTTGGCAATACCGGCAACCTTGGCCTGCCCTTGGCCCTGTTTGCCTTTGGTGAAACCGGGCTTGGTTTTGCCGTCGTGATCTTTGCCGTGATGATGGTGTTCAGTTTTACCTTCGGCGTCTGGGTCGTCGCCGGGGGTGGCAGCCTGTCACGCGTGCTGCGCGAACCTGCAATGTGGGGCACCGTCTTGGGTGCGTTGTTCCTGTGGCAGGGCTGGCAGACGCCGCTGTGGTTGACGCGGTCACTGGAACTGATCGGGCAACTGGCAATTCCATTGATGCTGATTACACTGGGGGTGGCGGTCGCACGTCTGCCCGCGCGGCGGTTCGGGCAGGCGATCTGGCTGTCGCTGGCGCGCGCGGCGATCTGCCTGTGCGTCGCCTATGCGGCGGGCGTGGCCTTTGGTCTGCCACCCGTGGCGCTGGCGGTTCTGATCGTGCAGGTCACGACGCCCGTGGCCGTGACATCCTACATGCTGGCGGAAAAATACGGCGCCGATGCCGATGCCGTGGCCGGGTTGGTGATTGTGTCAACCGCGCTTTCGGTGGCCACATTACCGCTTTCTCTCGCTTTTCTGATTTGAAGCGGGCGTCACACCCATTTCCACCGCGTGGAAATTGCACTAATGTGACCCCAAAATAAAAGACGGCGAGGGGCAGATGAGCAGACTTCTTCGTGCATCAGTGTTGTTGATGTTTCTGGCCTCGTGCGGGGGTGGGGGCAATTTTTCCGCACCGCGCGCATTGGATGACGCCTGCGCGCTGGCGAATGAGCGGCCGGAATATTTCCGTGCGATGAAAGACACCGAACGCAAATGGGGCGTGCCGGTGCATGTTCTGATGGCGACGATCTATCAGGAATCGAAATTTGTCGGTAATGCGCGCACGCCGCATCGGTTTGCCTTGGGGATCATTCCGCTGGGCCGCCAAAGCAGCGCCTATGGTTACAGTCAGGCGCTGGACGCGACATGGGAAGAATATCAGCAGGAAGAGGGCGGCAATCGCGCACGGCGTGACCGGATTTCGGACGCGACCGATTTCATGGGCTGGTACATGCACGAAAGCGAGCAGCGGCTGGGGATCAGCAAATTTGACGCAAACGCGCAGTATCTGGCGTATCACGAGGGCCGCACGGGGTATGCCAATCAAAGCTATCTGGCCAAGACATGGCTTGTGGATGTGGCAGCAGCGGTGCAGGCGCGGTCTGATGAATACCGCAACGAACTTGCGGCCTGCGGACGCTAAAGCCTGTCTTGGGCAATTGTGTTCAGCCGATTGCCCAAGACACGCAACGTTCACAGGTGGTTCTTGTCTTGGATCACCCTCGATCTGAATCAGATTGAAGGTGATCCGCTCTAGGGCCGGTCAGTTGCGGCGATTCTGTTCGGCGCTGATGGAAAAGACAGACGCGCCATAGTCGCCGCCCTTGGCAAGTTCGCCAAGGATCACGGTGGTTTCCTGCCCGGCATCATCGGTGATGATCCACTGGCGCAGTTCGACCGGGCCATCGGTAAAGACCATCTCGATCGTGCCATATTCGGGATGCGCCGGATCCTGCGCCTTGACCCGGGTCGAGGTGCCATCTTCGGAATGGGCGACAACGGTGCCCGACGCCCCAAGATCGACGTTGCGGGCAAGGATCAGGTTCAACGGCGTACGATCCAGCGGATACTGTTCCGGGCCCTGGTTCGACTTGCCATCGAAAATCGCCACCGATCCGGCACTGGCAAGCACCAGACTGTCATCGGGCGGGGCATATTCGAACCGGACGCGGCCGGGGCGTTTGATGATCAGCTTGCCAGTCGAAATCGACCCGTCAGCGTTGACTTGGGTAAAATCCGTCTCGACCGTGGTCAGGCCGTTCAGATAATTGCTGAGTGCATTCAGCGAAATCTTTTCCGCCTGCGCGGGCAAGAGCGAGGCAACAAGGACAAGCGGGGCCAGAACGGCGCGAAGTGTGATCATATGTGTAAGATAGTGGGTTGTGGGGTGATCTGCATCAAGGATCGTATCACAAGGCAGAGAGATGCCGAAACGCGCCGCGTTGCCAAAAATTGACGGCTGTCAATTTTTCATATTACATATATTTATCAATAGCTTGAATTTTTACCTGGCGCTTCTGTTAATGATTTTGAAACATTACGTGATCGGCCGGGGGGATGGGCAGATTGCCCATCCTACGTGACCGACGTCGTTACTGCATCCGTTGGCCGTTGACATAGATGCTGCCGTCGGGGCGCGCCTCGATCTTGGAGGTCAGCACATCGGCTCCCTCGCCCGGCTCCATGAACATCGCCATTGCCATGCGCGCGCCGGTCGCATCTTCCTGCGTCAGCAGGCCCATCGCGATCAGGTTGTTGATCAGGCCGTTGCCGCCCGTCACCTTTACATCGGATGCTCCGCTGGGTTTGGGCACGTCGGTCGTGTTGTCAAAGGTGAAATCGCCTGTCCCCGACAGCGATGCCCCCGCCGCCGCAAACCGCAGATCAACGATTTTCAGCGATTCAATCTTTGGGATTGGCGGCTCGCGGCCGTCTTCATCGGCCTGGATCATTTCAAAGATATCCAGTGCGACCTTACCCGTCAGGTCAACGGCCAGCGTTGCCGGGTCGCGCGACAGTTTTTTGGTCGGGTCAAACACCGCCCATACCTCTTCGTTCACGGTAAAGTTGCCCATGTTCACCATATAGCGGAAATCCTGCATCCGGTTGCCAACCAGCGGAAACTGGAACGCCATGGCCAGACTTTCACCTTTGATGTTCAGCATCGGGAACGGCATGTCGGGCGAGGTCACGTCGGCGGCAAAGCCGCCCATGTTGCCATTCATGTCAAACCCGTTGCGATCAGCCAGCAGGGCAAACGTACTGGGGGAACTGGTGATATTGGCGGTGTAGGTCATCAGACCGGTGACCCCAAGCGTCTGCTGCGATGCGCCTTGGGTTCCCGTCATCTTGAACGCCAGACCATCGGCGACAGCGGTGCCAAAATCAGCAGGGCCAGTGATGGCGGTCAGGTCATAGGTCGCGGGCAGGGTGAATTCGAAATCGAAATCAAACGCATCGGCGGTGCCCGATTGTTTGGTGTTCTGCCCCAGCGTCGGATCGACCTGATCCAGTTTGAAATCAAGGCCATCTGACAAGACGGTCACGCGGAAGGTGCGATTGATACCGGGCGTATCGGTATATGTGCCGCGCGGATTGGCCAGAACATAGGTCGCATCCACCGAAGCAGGTTTTGGGCCGGACCCATCCAGCGCCTCGGCCGTGCCGTTGAACAGCGCGGTGATGGTCAGGGACTGGCCGCTGTAATCATAGGCAGTGCCGCCGCCTGCCTCGCGCGCGGTCAGGCCAAAGTTCTGGTGGCTGATGGTCAGCGCGCCCTTTTGGCCCGCAACATCATAGGGCAGTGAAAATTCGGGGGCCAGCGCGATAGTGACCGTGCCATCGGGTTTTTCCGTCATCGCGATCTGTGCAATTTTGCCCACGGCATCATCCGTGCCCAACGTGGGGCGCACGGTGATGTTGGACAGGGTGAGAACGCTGCCTTCCTTGCGGGTGTTTTCGGCAACAAGGTTCAGCCCGGCAAAGGATGCGTTGGATTGCCAGCCAGCCCAGACCTGTTCGGCGGTCAGGGCGGCATGGGCAGTGCCCGACAACAGCAGACTGATGGCAGAGGCAGCAAAAAGGCGCTTTGGCATGAACATGGGGGGCTCCTGAAAACAACAATCAATCGAGGGAAAGTGTAAACAGTCGCCGGGATGAAACAAGATGGGAATGCCTGACAATCGCGCGATGACGCCCGGCAGAGTGAAGAGCGGGGGGCTGGGGCGTCAGATGCCCGCCGCGCGGAACCATGCCACGATGGCGGCGCGTGCGTCATCATCCATCGGCACGCGGTGGGCGGGGGGCATGGCGTGGCTGATGCCCGCCTGAAGGTAGATGCGCCGCGCCTCATGCGCGATCTGGGTGGGCGTTTCCAGCACCACGCCCTTGGGCGGCCAGTACAGGCCTTCCCACGCGGGCTCGGTGGCATGACACATCGAACAATGACCAATCACGATGTCGGTCACGTCGTCAAAACCCGCAGCCGACGCAAACTGCAGGGCTTCACCCTGCAACACGGCCTCCTCCGGCGCGGTCCGCATTGTCGCGGTAGACAGCCACGCGATGATCAGGAACAGCACGACCGTCACCCCCCATGTCCAGTGCGGATTGCCCTTTCGCGCATGTTTGGTGTTGAACCAGTGCCGGATCGTCACGCCCATCAGAAACACAAGGGATGCGATGATCCAGTTGTACTGCGTGGCAAACACCAGCGGATAGTGATTGGACAGCATCAGGAACAGCACGGGCAGGGTGAGGGAATTGTTGTGCGTGCTGCGCTGCTTGGCGATCTTGCCGTATTTCGGATCAGGTTTGCGGCCCGCCTTCAGATCTGCCACCACGATGCGCTGATTCGGCATGATGATGAAAAACACGTTGGCCGACATGATGGTGGCGGTAAACGCGCCCAGATGCAGCAAGGCGGCGCGCCCCGTGAAGACTTGGGTATAGGCCCAGGCCATGCCGACAAGGATGATGTAAAGCCCGATCATCAGGCGCGTGTTGTCATCGCCAAAGCGGCTTTTGCAGATCAGATCATAGGCGACCCAGCCAAAGGCGAGTGATGCCAATGAGATGCCGACGGCCTGCCAGACGGTCAGATCCATGATGGTGGGGTCGATCAGATAGAATTCGGCGCCCAGATAATACACCAGCACCAGCATCGCAAAACCCGACAGCCAGGTGGCATAGCTTTCCCATTTGAACCAGGTCAGGTGTTCAGGCAGCGCGTCGGGGGCCACCAGATATTTCTGGATGTGATAGAACCCGCCGCCATGCACCTGCCATTCCTGCCCATCTGCGCCCGAAGGCGGGGGCGGGTCGCGTTGCAGGCCAAGATCAAGCGCGATGAAATAGAACGACGATCCGATCCAGGCGATGCCCGTCACCACATGCAGCCAACGCGCGGCAATTTCGACCCATTCCCACAGCACGGCATAGTCATACATGGGCGGGGTCCCCGGTCTGGCAAAGGGGGCGATGGCGGCCGGACAGGCACCCCGCTCCCCCACGGCTGGGAAGGGGGGGCACAGGCATCCGAACATATGCGCAGGGGACCATCGACACCTCAACTGCCCCGATAGGTCGAATAGGCAAAGGGCGAAATCAACAGGGGCACATGGTAATGCGCATCCGCATCCGGCACGCCGAACCGGATCGGAATTTCATCCAGAAACAGCACATCCCCCGTGGTCTGCCCTGTCCCGCGCAGATAATCGCCCGCGCCGAACACCAGCTCGTATATCCCGGCGGTCAGGGTCGCCCCCTCCAGCAGAGGGGCATCCGTGCGCCCGTCGGCATTGGTCACCACTTCGGCGATCTTGCGATGGCTTTGGCCGCTGATGCGGTAGAGCATGATCTTCACCCCCGCCGCAGGCCGCCCCCGCGCAGTATCCAGCACATGTGTTGACAGCCTGCCCATCGGTATGTCCCTCCTGAACGTGGCCAGCCTAGCGATGCCGCAACAATCTGCAACCGAGCTTCTGGATTTTCCCCGCCCCCCGCGCCATGGTGGCACCATGACAGATGCACCCCCCCGTTACCCCCGCGATTTTCGCGGCCATGGGCCCACCCCCCCGGATGCCCGCTGGCCGGGCGGGGCAAAGATCGCCATCAGCCTTGTTCTGAATTACGAAGAAGGCGGCGAGAATAATGTCCTGCACGGCGATGCGGGGTCGGAGGCATTCTTGTCCGATATCGCGGGGGCCACGCCTTGGCCCGCGCAGCGGCACTGGAACATCGAATCGCTCTATGATTACGGCGCACGGGCCGGGTTCTGGCGGTTGCATCGCCTGTTCACCGGGCTGGGCCTGCCCGTCACGGTTTACGGCATAGCCACGGCCCTTGCGCGCAACCCCGAACAGGTCGCCGCGATGCAGGATGCGGGCTGGGAGATTGCGTCCCACGGCCTGAAATGGGTCGATCACCGCGATATGCCCGAGGATATGGAGCGTGCGGCCATTGCAGAGGCAATCCGGCTGCATACCGAAGTGGTGGGCAAGGCCCCGCGCGGCTGGTACACCGGGCGCTGTTCGATGAACACCGTGCGTCTGACAGCAGAAACCGGGGCGTTTGACTGGATCTCAGACACCTATGACGACGATCTGCCCTATTGGCGCGAGGTGGGTGCGCGTCATCAACTGGTCATCCCCTATACGCTGGAGGCGAATGACATGCGCTTTGCCACCGCACCGGGCTACACCGATGGTGCGCAGTTCTTTCAATACCTGAAAGACAGCTTCGATGTGCTGTATGCCGAAGGGCAGGCAGGGGCGGCCAAGATGTTTTCCATTGGCCTGCATTGCCGCCTGATCGGGCGGCCGGGCAAGATTGCGGGCCTGCAGCGATTTCTGGACTATGCGATGGGGCACGCGGGCGTCTGGTTTGCCCGCCGCGCCGACATCGCGGCGCATTGGGCTGCGACATTTCCCGCTGTCCGCCGTGACCGCCCAAGCCAGATGGATCAGTCTGGCTTCATTGCGCGTTTCGGGTCGGTCTTTGAACATTCGCCGTGGATTGCGGAACGCGCATGGGCCAGCGAGCTTGGCCCGGCGCATGACAGTGCGGTGGGGCTGCACAACGCGCTGGCCCGCGCGTTCCGCACCGCACAGGTTGACAAGCGCATGGCCGTTTTGCGCGCGCATCCCGATCTTGCGGGCAAACTGGCGCTGGCAGCGCGGCTGACACCGGACAGCACCGCCGAACAGGCCAGCGCCGCCCTTGATGCGCTGACCGATGCGGAACGCACGGAATTCCAACGCCTGAACAGTGCCTATATGGCCAGACACGGCTTTCCTTTCATCATCGCGGTGCGCGATCATGACAAGGCATCCATCCTTGCCGCGTTTCATGCGCGCCTTGCCAATGACACCGCGTCCGAATTCGCCCATGCCTGCACGCAGGTTGAACGCATCGCCCTTTTGCGCTTGAAGGATAGCCTGCCATGACTGGATACCACTTCCCACGCGGCGGCCTGCCACCGCAAACCCAACTGATGACCGGGCGCGCGGTATTCACCGACGCCTATTGCGTCATTCCAAGGGGCTGCTTTTCTGACATCGTCACCAGCAATCTGCCGGGCTGGACGCAAACACGGCTGTGGCTCATCGCCCGCCCGATGACCGGTTTTTCCGAAACCTTCAGCCAATATGTGATGGAGGTGGCACCGGGCGGCGGGTCGGACGCGCCGGATGCAGAAACCGGTGCGGAACATGTGATCTTTGTCACCGACGGCCTGCTGACGCTGACGATTGACGGGATCGGCCATGATCTGGATGCAGGCGGCTATGCCTATATTCCCGCTGGCGCGCGCTGGACCTTGCTCGCCGAAGGCGCCAGCCCAGCGCGGTTCCACTGGATCCGCAAGCTCTATGAACCTGCCGCCGGCGTGGCAGCACCCCAAGCTTTCGTCACCAATGAAAAGCTGATCCCGCCCATTGCGATGCCCGATACGGATGGCGTCTGGGCCACCACCCGCTTTGTCGATCCCGGCGATCTGACCCATGACATGCATGTCAACATCGTGACCTTCCAACCCGGCGGCGTGATCCCGTTCGAGGAAACCCATGTGATGGAGCACGGGCTTTACGTGTTGCAGGGCCGCGCCGTCTACAAGCTCAATCAGGACTGGGTGGAGGTCGAGGCAGGTGATTTCATGTGGCTGCGCGCCTATTGCCCGCAAGCCTGCTATGCGGCAGGGCCGGGGCCGTTCCGATACCTGCTCTACAAGGACGTGAACCGCCATGCAAAACTGCGCGGGCCTGGTGCCTTCGGCCCCGTTGCATTCGGCCCGGCCCGCTGACTTCCTCTCTGTGAAAATATCCCACGGGGGTCCCGGGGTGTGAAACCCCCGGCGCGTTTCGAAAAAGCCCCCCATGGACAATAATAACCAAGACCAGAACCCCACACCCCTCGCCCCCGTAGGGGATGTAAAGGACGCGACC
>JANNKX010000275.1:0-28210 GCA_031396505.1 Rhodobacterales bacterium | reverse complement strand
CGGGACGGGCACGCTGAACATGAACGGGGGCACGTTCACGACGCCCACGGTGACAAACAACGGCGGCACGATCAACGTGAACGCGACGACTGTGGCAAGTGTCACGAACACGACCGGGACGCTGGAAATTGATAGCGGCGTCGCATTGCAGGGCAATGCCACGAACGGCGGCCTTCTGACGTTGAACGGGACGCTGGGTGTTGTGCCTGTTGCACCGGGAAGTGGCGCACTGACGAACACAGGCACGGTGAACGCGGCGGGTGGGTCGCAGGTGACGGGTGCGGTGGCCAACAATGCAACGGGCGCGTTGAATGTGACAGGCGGCATCGTGACGTTTGACGGGCAGATTGTGAACGCCAGCGGGGCGACGCTGGATATCGCGTCAGGGGCGACGCTGACATCGAATTTTGCGGGGGATCAGATCGTCAACCAGGCGGGCGGCATCTTTAACACCGATGGCATTGCGACTGCGACGGTCAACAACAGTGGCACGATCAACGCGGCGGGGGCGACATTCAACCGCGTGGTGCAGAACAACGCGGCGGGCATCATCAACGGGACGGGAAATCTGACGTTCAACGGTGCACTGAATTCAAACGGCACGATCAGCTTGACAGCGGGGGTTCCCGGCGCGGGTGACCCGACCGACACGATTACACTGACGCAGGATTCGAATTTGGCTGGCACACGGTTCGAATTTGATATTGATCTTGACCCTGCGGCGGGAACGGTTGGCGCGACCGACACGATCATCATCACCAGCGGCACAGCGTCGGGGGCTGTGACGCTTGCGTTTAACAGTCTGGGTGCCGGTGCTGTTGACCTTGATGACCTTATCATCATTGATGCTCAGGGAACGGGTGTGAACAACCTGAACGTTGGCACGCCGACATTCTCGCCACCGCTGAACACGGGAACATTTGTGTATTTTCTGGTGCAGGATGTCGCAGGCGGCGACCTGTTGCTGCGCAATCAGTTGAACCCCGGCATTACGGCGCTGGCAGGCAACGTCACGCTGACGCAAAGCTTGATCGGATCGATCATCAACCGTCCATCCAGCCCATTCGTCAGCGGCCTTGCCTATGACGATCCGGATCCGTGTGGCACCGGGCTATGGGCACGCGCCATTGCCGGAAAGGCCGATGCAACCGGCAACAGCACATCAGACGTGGGACTGCCATCTGAAACCACGACAGGCAGTTCGCTAAGCGCGACTTATGCGGGTGTGCAGTTGGGTGGCGATTTTGCCTGCTTTAACGGCTATTTGAATGGTTGGGACGTCGCGGCAGGTGGTATTGGCGGTGTCAACCTTGGGTCCGTGGATCAGCCCGTGACAGTCCCCGGCTTTGCCCTTGGCGCGCCGCCCATCGTGACCAGCGTCACAAACGCGGACTTTTTGCAGTATTATGCCGGCGTCTATGCAACGGCATCGCGCGGGCCACTAGCCTTTGATCTGCAATATCGGTTGGAAAAGACAGACTTCACCGTCAGCAACACGGGTATAGGTGGCGGTGCATCGCTAGGCATCACAGACAGTGATTTTTCAAGCAAGGCGCAAACTCTATCAGGCTCGGCCAGCTATGGTATCCCGATTGGCGATTCAAATTTTGCGATCGTGCCGACGGTTGGTTTTGCCTGGACGCGCACCCAGACGGATGCGATTGTATTCGACAACGGCGACACGCTGCAGGTGAACGATTTTGAAAGCCGGACTGCCTTTGTCGGGGCAACGGTTGCACGGACGATCTTTAGCGAGGCTGGTGATTCATTGCAGCGGCAGTTTATCACGGCGTCGTATTACAATGACTTTGCAGATGATCCGACGGCGAGTTTTGACAATGGAAGCCCGACTGTCGGAAACCTCGTCAATGAAAACCTCGGGGCCTATACCGAGGTTTCGGCGGGTTGGAACTATGTGCGTATTCTGAACCCCGGCCAGATTGGCCCGGCGCGGCAGTTGGATGCGTCGATCCGGGCGGATGCGCGGGTGGGTGACCAGTTGAACAGCTATGGGATTACCGGGCAGTTGCGGTTGCAATTTTAGAGCGGGCGTCACCGGCGAAGGCTTGACCGGGCGGCAGTCAGGTTCCAAGGTTTGGTTTGTGGCGCGGGGGTATGGGCGCTATACTGTACCCTTTGGACGGATTGGAAAACGATGTCTTGGTTTAGCAAAGTTGCCTGGAAGGAAGGGCTGTTTTTACAGCCACAGCATCTGCAACAGGCGGATCGCTATGTTGAAAAGCTGATCCAGTCGCGCACGGATGTGATTACGCCCTACCCTTGGGGCATGGCGGAAATGGTGGTGGACCGCGATATGGCGCAGCAGGGCCGCTTTGGCCTGCGCACGGCTGTGGGGATCATGCCGGACGGCACACCGTTTGATGCGCCGAACGCAGGTCCGCTGCCGGTGCCGATCGAGGTGCCGGAAGACGCCAAGGGGCTGTCGGTCTGGTTGACGCTGCCCGACCCGAGCCAGAACGGGCAGGATGTGGGCATCGGTGCGGATGCGGCGACGACGCGGTTTGTGCTGGGGTCGTCAATGGTGGCAGATAACGCGAGTGCGAGCCGGGTGGAACATCCGGTCGAAGTGGCGTTTCCACGGTTGGAGTTCGACATCCGCCAGACGGCAAAGCCGGGCTATCAATGCATCAGAATCGCGCGGATCAACGAGGTGCGCGATGGCGTGATATCCTTGGATGACACCACACCGCCGCCTGCATTGATCATTGCGGTGCATCCGGTGACGTTGGGGTTTCTGAGCCGCGTGGTGGGGTGGATCGAGGCGAAACTGACCAGCCTTGCGCGCTATGCGGCGGACCCGACGATGGGGGGGATGCAGGCGGGCGATTACCTGATGCTGATGGTACTGAACCGCGAGGTCAGCCGGCTGCGGCATCTGTCGACGATGCGGTCGGTGCATCCGGAGCGGTTGTATTACGAACTGGTCAGCCTTGCGGGCGAGCTAGCGAGTTTCGACGCGGGAGAGCGGATGGCGCGCACATACGCGCCCTATGACCATGGGGATCTGAAGGCGACGTTCACACCGGTGGTGCAGGATATTCAGCGGTTTCTGGCGCGCGATCTGGGGCGTGCGGTGCGGCTCGATCTGCGGCAGGTGCGGCAGAATTCCTACATTGCGGAGGTGGCGGACCGGAACCTGTTCCGCGAGGCGACCTTTGTGGTGGAGGTCGAGTCTGCGAAACCGCTGGGTCAGGTGCAGCAGCAGTTCCCGCAACTGTGCAAGGTCGGGCCGAACACGCGGATGAGCGAGATCGTGAAAAACAACCTGCCAGGGATTTCACTGGTACACTTGCCGAACCCGCCACGGCAGATCAGGGTGGTGTCGACCAACGTGTATTTCCTGTTGGACAAGAAGACGCCATTCTGGACCGAGTTTTCGACGGCCCCGGCGATCGGGATGCACTTTGCAGGCGATTGGCCTGAGTTGAAGCTGGAGCTGTGGGCGATACCGGAGAAAGCCTGATGAGCGGAAGCGACAAGGACAAGACGGTTTTCGGGGGGGCGTTGCCGGGGTTTGGCGCGCAACCGCAACGGCCTGTGGGCATTGGCCAGCCGCCGGAAGGGGGCGATCGCACGGTGATCGGCGGGGCGCTGCCGATCCAGCCGCGCCCGGCAGGCCCGCAGCCGGGGTATCAACCGGGCGGATTTCAGCCCAACGCCCCTGCCCCGCAGCAGCCCTTTGGCGCGCCGCCTGCGGGGGGTAATACCTGGCTGGGCGGTGCATTGCCGCCGCAACCAACGTATCAGCAGCCCGCCCCGCAACCCTATCAGCCGCCTTACCAGCCGCCCTATCAGCCCCCGGCACAACCCGCGTATCAGGCCCCGCCTGCCTATGGCGCGCCAAGTGGTATCGGGCAGGCGCTTGGCGCGCCTGAGGGATTCTTTCCGACGATGCCGTCGCAGCGTCCACAGGCCCCGGTGCAGATGCAGCAACCCCGCATCAGTCTGGATGCCGCGCTGCGTGCGACGGGTCTGGGCAAAGGGGGATCGTCCAATCCGCTGGTTGCGGCGGCGGCGAACCTGTTGATCCTGTTCGGGCGTTTGCGCACGGGCCTCGTGGAAATGCAGGCGATGCCGTTGATGGACCATGTGACGCGCGAGATTGAGGTGTTCGAACGCAACGCGGTGGAATCGGGCTGTGATCCGCACGAGGCGCAGGTGGGCAAGTATGTGCTGTGCGGCACGGCGGATGACATCGTGCAGAATCTGCCGGGGTCGGACCGGGGCGTGTGGGAACAGTATTCGATGGTGGCGCGGTTCTTTCAGCAGCGCAATTCGGGTGTGGGTTTCTTCATGGAGGCGGAAAAGGCGATGCAGGCACCGGGGCAGCGGTTTCAGTTGCTGGAGCTGATGCTGACGTGCCTGTCGCTGGGCTTTGAAGGGCAGTACCGGACGATGCAGAACGGATCGGTCGAACTGGCGCGGATCAGGGCCGCGATCTATGAGACGCTGCGGCGGGTCAAGCCGCGCCCGGATGAGGATGTGTCGGTCAACTGGACGGCGGTGCCGATGGGCGGGCGGCGGAAGTTTGGCGGCGTGCCGATCTGGGCGGTGGCGTCGCTGGCGCTGGCGGCGATTGTGGGGACTTATGCGGGGCTCAGCACGCTTTTGGCCCGCGATGGGGGCGAGGTGGCGCGCAGCCTGAACCTGATGCATCCGAACAGTGCGGCGATCACCTTGCTGCGCAGCACACCGATTGTGCAGGCGTTTGTTGCCCCGGTGGATACAACGCAACTGGACCGGATCAGTGCGGCACTGGCGGCACGGCTGGCGGACGGCAGCGTGGCGGTGGGGACCAAGGGCGATTTCATTTTTGTGCGGGTCAGCAACCTGTTGCTGTTTGATTCCGGCAAGGCGACGGTGAAGCCGGAATTTGCGGCACTGGCGGCGGAAATTGCGGCGATGCTGAACACCGAACCGGGGCCGGTGCGGATTTTGGGCTTTACCGACAGCACGCAGATGTCAGGGCGGGGGCAGTTCAAAACCAACGATGAGTTGTCACTTGCCAGAGCCCAAGGGGTGAGCGATGTGATTGCGGCGACCTTGACCGACGCCACGCGCCTGAGCGTTGAAGGCAAAGGTGAGGCGGACCCGATTGGCGACAATGCAACAGACGAGGGGCGCGCGTTGAACAGGCGGGTTGAAATCCTTCTGGCCAAGGAGGGGACGTTTTGAACAACATTTTCGCAATTCTGTTCCGTCTGATACCGCGGGTGAAATGGCGGCCCTGGATGGCCTGGCCGTTCTATATTCTGTTCATCGCGGCGTTCTTTGCGGGCGTCTGGTTTGGCGGGCCGATGACGGGGATCGAACTGTTCGGCACGGTCTGGTTCCGGGCGGCGGTGATCGGCGGGATCGTCAGCATTTTCCTGATCGTGTGGTTCGTGCGCTGGCGGCGGCGGCGCAGGCAGGCGGAAAATCTGGAAGCGGTGCTGTTGGCGGAGCCTGTGGGCGATGGCAAGGTTCTGGCGGAACGGATGCAAGGGGCGCTTGCAACGCTGAAAAAGTCGGGCGGCAAGACATTTCTGTATGACCTGCCGTGGTACGTGATCATCGGGCCGCCGGGCGCGGGCAAGACAACGGCGTTGAAGAATTCGGGCATCGAATTTCCGCTGGCGAAGAACGAAGGCGGCGTGATCGAAGGCTTTGGCGGCACGCGTTATTGCGACTGGTGGTTTGCGGAAGATGCGATCCTGATCGATACGGCGGGGCGCTATACCACGCAAGACAGCGACAAGGGCGCGGACGAGGCAAGCTGGAACGCGTTTCTGGACCTGTTAAAGAAAAGCAGACCGAACCAGCCGATCAACGGGGTGATCCTTGCGTTTTCGGTCGAGGATATGATGAATGCGACCGAGGAAACGCTGGCGCGCAACGCCGAAACGGTGCGGATGCGGCTGGCGGAAATACATGAACAGCTGAAGATCGACTTTACGGTTTATGTGCTGTTCACCAAGGCCGACCTGATTTCGGGTTTCCGCGAATTTTTTGCGAGCTTTACCCTGAACCGGCGGAAACTGGTGTGGGGGGCGACGTTCCAGACCAAGGACCGCAAGGCCGAAACCTGGCAGCAGGTGCCGCAGGAATATGACCGTCTGGTGGGGCGGCTGTCGGACGAGGTGATCGACCGTTTGTCGGAAGAACCCGATGGCGTCAGCCGGATTGCGATTTTCGGGTTGCCGGGGCAGTTGGCCCTGCTGCGCGACAACGTATCAGATTTCATGCGCCGGGTGTTTGAGCCGACGCGGTACAAGACCAACGCGATTTTGCGGGGGTTCTACTTTACCTCGGGCACGCAGGAAGGCACGCCGATTGACCAAGTGCTGGGGGCGATGGCGCAGAATGCGGGCGGCGGCGGGTTTGCGCCCGCGTTCATGTCGGGGTCGGGCAAAAGTTTCTTCCTGCATGATCTGTTGCGCAAGGTGATCTTTGCCGAACGCGACTGGGTTTCGCATGACATGAAGGCGGTGCGGCGCACGGCAATTCTGCGGGGGCTTGCGCTGTCAACGATTGCGATAGTGACGGTTGGGGCGGGGGCGGCCCTTGGGCTGAGCTATTGGAACAACAACAACCTTGTGCTGACGGCGAAGGCCGAAGCGGCGACCTACGCGCGTGCGGCGCAGGTGGAAATTGACCGCACCGAGATTGATAATCCGGACCTGAGCCCGGTGCTGGAACATCTGGAGCGGTTGCGGTTGCAGCCGGCCGGGTTTGGCACATCGACCGAGCCCACATGGGCCGAAGGGTTTGGCCTGTCACAACGCGCGCGGTTGCAGAACGCGGCAACCGAGGCTTACGGCGACGCGCTGGAACAGATGCTGCGGCCACGGCTTATTCTGGATACCGAATTGCGCCTGCCGCAATTCGAGGCCGATGGCGATACCACCAACATCTACCGCGCGCTGAAAGTTTACATGCTGCTGGGCAAACAGGGTGGCCGCACGGATGACGATGCGATCAAGGCGTGGTTTGACGAGATCTGGCGCGAACAGTTCACCGGCCTTGACGGGATCACGCAACGCGAACAACTGGCGCGGCATCTGGAAGCGATGCTGCTGCTGGGCAAGGACCGGGATGCGACGATCGCACTTGACGAAGGACGCGTAACCTCGGCGCGCAGTGCAATCGTGCAGATGTCGGTGGCGGATCAGGCATGGTCAGTGATCCTTGACGAGGCATCGGCGGCACAGTTGGGCGAATTGGTCTTGATCACCACGACTGGGCCGGACTCGGAGATTGTTTTCGCCACGACGGACGGGTCGGCGCTGAGCGATCTGAAAGTGCCGGGGCTGTTTACCTATCAGGGCTTCTGGGGGTTCTTCATTGACCAGTTGGCGGCGGTGAAAACCACGCTGGAAGAAGACAAGTGGGTGCTGGGCGATCAGGCCAATCTGGCAGATTTCGACAGCCAGCTTGCCGGTTTGGACATCGCGTTGATGACCCGCTATGGCAAGGAGTTCCGGGCCGGATGGCAGGGGATGCTGGACAAGCTGACACTGGCCAGCATGTCGGCGGACAAGCCTGCATATGATGCCTTGGGAGCCGCATCAGCACCATTTACCTCACCGATTCTGAAGCTGGCGGAGACGATCAAGGGCGAGACGCAGTTGTCACGCGAATACAAGCAATTCGAAGGCATGTCGCCAGAGGAAGTGGCCGCTTTGATGGCCGGGGGTGGTGGCGAAGCGGCACCCGAAGGCGAAACGGTTGCGGAAGGCGTGGCGGGCGATGTCCTGTCGACCTTTGCGGGCCGTATCGTGAGCCGGTCCAGCGGAACACAGCGGGTCTTGCTGGATGCCGTCGCCGCCAACGCAAAATCGCAAGTCCGTGTGGGTGGCGGCAGTGCCGGGAATGATGGGATCACGCGGCCGATTGAACAGATCGAAGAGCAATTCCGCGACTGGCACGTTCTGCTGGATGGAGAGACGGGCCAACGCCCGATCGACATCATCCTTGCGGATCTTGAGGCGATCCGGGGCAATCTGCGGCTGGGGGCGACGAACCCGGCGCAATCGGCGGCGGTGCTGCCGCAACTGTTGTCGAACCTGACGCGCAACAATTCGCGCCTGCCCGATGCGGTGGCAAAGCTGGTGACGGAAGCGGAGACGGATTTCCGGGGTGAGGCGACGGATGCAACGCTGGCGGAAATGAACCGGGCCTTGACCAATACGATCACGTTCCAGTGCCGCGACAATATCACGGCGTTCTTTCCGTTTTCCAACAGCCAGCGGCATGTGCCGCCCTCGGAATTCGGCAAGTTCTTTGGGCCGGGCGGGGACATGGATACGTTTTTCAACACCTACCTTGCCAATCTGGTGATCCGCACCGAAGATGGGCTGGCCTATGATCCGAACAACGCGCTGGCGGCGCGGATGAACCCGGCGACACTGGTGCAATTTGACCGGGCCGATAAGATCAGGCGGGCGTTCTTTGGCAACGGGGGCACGACCCCTGAGGTGGCGATCAGCGTGACGCATGTTGATTCGCACCCGACGATCGAAAGCGCGCAGTTGGAAATCAACGGAACAAACGTGCTGACGGCGGCGGGCGACCCGCCGGCATCGGTGGTATGGCCGGGGCAAGGGGCGTCTGCGACGTTGCAGATTTTTCCGGGGCTGGACCGCGAAAGCAGCATCCAGAACCGCGAAGGGCCATGGGCGGTTGTGCGGCTGTTGCGGCAGGCGGCATCGGTGCAGACCAACGGATCGGTCACACGGGCGACGTTCCAGATTGGCGGGCGGCCGATCACCTATGAATTCGGTTTCAACGCGGCATCGAATCCGTTCACGATGCGCGAGCTGGCTGATTTCGGCTGCCCACAAAGTTTGGATTGAGCATGGCGCGATTTGTGTACGGCAAGCACCCGGCCTTTGGCGACTTTGTGACGGCAGGCCTTTCGGGGGTTGCGCAAGACCGGCTGGAGGCATGGCTGAACGGCAGTCTTTCGGCGCTGCGGGGCGCGTGGGGCGAGGCATGGCAGGATGGCTTTGACAGCAGCCCGACGATTGCGTTCTGGATCGGGGCGCGGGTCAGCGGCGACGGGGCGTTGCGCGGGGCGATGCGCCCGTCCGAGGACAAGGTGGGGCGGCGGTTTCCGCTGCTGGCGGGGCATGCGGGGCCGGGGGCCCTGCCCCCGTCGATTGACCCGGTCGATACCTATGCGGCGGATGTGGCGGGGTTGCTGACGGACCTTGCGCCGGATGCAACCAAGGGTGCGCAGGGGATCATTGATCTGTTGCCGGATGTGACGGGCGAGGATGTGGATGCGGACCCTGCCTTTTGGGCATCACGCGATGATGGCGACACGGCGCAGTTGTGGGCGGATGTGGCAATGGCGGACCATCTGCGCGCGGCCCACGGGCGCAGCTATTGGTGGGTGATGGACAACCCGACGGCGCTGTATGCGACCGATGGTCTGCCGCCACCCGAGGCGCTGGCCTGGCTGATGACGGGCGGGCGGCCGATTGGCGCGGCAGATATTGCAGAGGCCGGGTAATGTGGGTGGCATCGGACCTTTTCAGTTTGGAAACCGGGGCGGGATCGGACATGGGGCGCGTGCGCGACCACAACGAGGATGCGTTCATGGCGCGTCCGGATTCGGGTGTCTGGGTGGTGGCCGATGGGATGGGCGGGCATGACGCAGGCGATTTCGCCAGCCGCACGATTGCCGAGGAAATGCTGACAATCACGATGCCCACATCGTCGGGCGATCTGCAAACGCGGTTCATGGAACGGCTGAACGCAGCGCATGCGCGCATCCGCCAGCACGCGGCGGAACTGGGCGGGGCGACGGTGGGGGCGACGATGGTCGGCCTTTTGGCGCATGAGGCGCATTATGCCTGCATCTGGTCTGGCGACAGCCGCATTTATTTGATGCGCGATGGCCAGTTGATCCAGCAGACGCAGGACCACACGGAAGTGCGCGCGCTGCTGGAGGCGGGGATGATCACGGAGGCCGAGGCGCTGACATGGCCGCGGCGCAATGTCATCACACGGGCGATTGGTGTGAGTGAGGAACCGCAATGCGACGTGGTCAGCGGCGATTTGCGCGTGGGTGATGCGTTTCTTTTGTGTTCTGATGGGCTGACGGAACACAACGAAGACAGCGACATCGCGCAGGCGATGGCGATGGGGCGCACGGCGCAAGAGGTGTGCGATACGCTGATTGCGCAAACCTTGGAGCGGGGGGCGAAGGACAATGTGACGGTGATGGTTCTGCGGGTCCATCAGGCAGGAATGATGACATGAGCGATCAGGCGGTGCCAATCGGCACCCTTATCAACAACAACTACAAGATCGAACAACTGCTGAGCGCGGGCGGGATGGGCGAGGTGTTTCGCGGCACCAACGTGTTTTCGGGCGATGCGGTGGCGATCAAGATCGTGCTGCAATCCTTGGCGCATGATGCCAAGGTGGCGGCGCTGTTCAAGCGCGAAGCGAAAGTTCTGTGCCAGTTGGCCGATCAGGCGATCGTGCGGTACTACAACTTTGTCCATGATGCGGCACTGGACCGGTTCTGCCTGATCATGGAATTCATCGACGGCCTGCCGCTGTCGGATCATGTGAAGGGATCGGGGCCGCTGAGCCTTGCCGAGGCGACGCGGTTGACCAAGCGGCTGGCGCTGGGACTGGAGCGGGCGCATGGGATGGATGTGGTGCACCGCGACCTGTCGCCGGACAACGTGATGCTGAAAGGTGGCCGCATCGATGATGCGGTGCTGATCGACTTTGGCATCGCGAAATCGGCGGAAATGTCGGAGGCGACGCTGTTCGGGCAGATGGCGGGCAAGTTCAAATACGTCTCTCCGGAACAGTTGGGCCATTTTGGCGGCACCATCGGGCGGCGCACGGATATTTACGGGCTGGCGCTGTTGATGGCGGCGGCGATGCGTGGCGAGCCGATTGATATGGGATCGTCGGTGGTTGAGGCGGTGAACGCAAGGCGTGCAATTCCGGACCTGACAGGGATTTACCCGGAATTGCAGCCACTGTTTGCGCATATGCTGGAGCCGGATCCGGAGATGCGGCCTGCGAGCATGACGGATGTGATCCGGATGCTGGAGCGGCCACAGGATATTCCGGCGCGCTATGGCGCAGGACCGGTGGACCCGATGGCGGATCGCACGGTGATTGTGACGCAGGGGATCGGGATGGGGGGGCCGTCAGCGGCGCCCTACACGCCCAACTTTTCGGTGCCGCCTGCGCCGCTGCCCGTGCCGGGGCTGCGGCAACCGCCGGGCCGGGCAGCGATCACGTTGTCACAGCCGGGGATCGGGATTGCGCCTGCAACGTCGGGGATCGGCACGCCGCCGCCTGTATCGCAGGGTTTTGGCATCGCAGCACCGATGCCAGAGGTGAAAAAAGGCGGCGGGGGCGGTCTGGTGGTGGGGTTGCTGGTTGCGGCGCTGGCGGCTGTGGGGGGCGGTTATGCGTGGCAGAGCGGCATGTTCGGCGCGGCAGAGGTGGTGGTAAATGACCCGGAGCCTGAGCCGGTTCCCGACAGCGAGACACCGACGCCGGACGTGGTCGCATCGACCGACCCTGTGAGCGTCCCCGTGGCCGGATCGAATACGACGCCGACGCCCCCGGTATCGCGCGAGGCGTTTCTGGCAGCGTTTGACGCGGGCGGGTGCAGCTATGCGGCGCGGCTGGAGGGGGGCGCGGATGCGGGGACGATTGCCGGCTTTGCGACCAAGCCTGCGGCGTTTGCAGCGCTGCCTGGGGCCTATGAAACAGCGTTTGGCAGCAAGCCGGATGTGCGCGACCGGATCGTGACGGAAGCGCAATGTGCGGTGCTGGATTTTGCGCGCGGTGTGCAGGGATTGGGTGCGGTGGCGCCGGTGATCACGCTGGACAGTGAAAATCTGGCACCGGACGGGTCCATCGTCGGGCAAATCCGTGAGCGGCGGGGGCGGCCGGTTTGGATGGTGCTGGTGACGCCGCAGGGCAAGGTGTTCGGCCTGACGCAGCAACTGACCGATCAGCCGGACGGATCGGCGACGTTCAGTTTTGGGATGGCCAAGACGACCGAGGCGGTGCCGCAGCCCTATCTGATCATCGTGGTTGCAGCGGCGACACCGCTGGTGGCGGCGGCGGCGGCGCAGGATGGCAAGGCGGCAGGCGATCTGCTGCCGTTGATGCAGCGCGAAATTGAGCAGCGCGAGGGGGGCGCAGGCGTGGCAATCGCGTGGTTTGAGCAGAAGCCATAGGCAAATTGACGGCTGTCAATTTTTGACTTTTCTCAATGAAAACAATGGGTGAGACCGGAATTTCGGGCCGGTATTCATGTTTTGTTAACGTTGGATATCGGGCGGGCGGGATGGGCAGATTGCCCATCCTACGAGGGATGGGTCACGCGGGTTTTACGCTGGCGGTGACATAGTTGCAGGACAGGTCGCGCGATGACAGCGACCATGACCATGCAACCGGATTGAACACCATGCCCTTGCGATCGACCGGATCAAGGCCCGCCGTGCGGATCAGGGTATACAGCTCATCGGGCGTGATGAATTTTTGCCAGTCATGGGTGCCCTTTGGCAGCCAGCGCATGACCCATTCCGCACCGATGATGGCCATCATAAAAGATTTCGGATTGCGGTTCAGGGTGGAACAGATCATCAGCCCACCGGGTTTCAGCAATTGCTGGCAGGCGGTGAGATAGGCCTGCGGGTCGGACACGTGTTCGACGACCTCCATATTCAGGACCACGTCGAATTGTTCGCCTGCCGCCGCCATATCCTCGGCTGTGGTCACGCGATAGTCGATTTCAAGACCGGATTGTTCGGCGTGCAGCCGTGCCACCGGGATGTTGCGGGGGGCGGCGTCGGCACCGATGACCGTGGCCCCAAGACGGGCCATGGGTTCGGACAGCAAGCCGCCACCGCAACCGATATCCAGAATGCGCAGGCCCGCAAAGGGATTGCGCATCGTCAGGTCGCGGTCAAATTCGGTGGCGATCTGCCCGGTGATATAGTCCAGACGGCAGGGGTTGAGCATGTGCAGCGGTTTGAACTTGCCGTTCGGGTCCCACCATTCGGCGGCCATCGCCTCAAACTTCGCCACCTCGGTTGGGTCTATTGTGGTCATGTGGGTGTCCTTGATCGTTTGCGGGCGTAGCCGTGTAACATTTTTTTGTTATATAGGACGGTATGGATCACAGATCAGCCCAAAAACGCGCCGTGGAATTTTTGTATCCGCCGATCGACCCGTTCGATCAGCGGGTCTTGGACGTGGGCGACGGGCACAAGATATATGTCGAACAATGCGGCAATCCCCAAGGGATACCTGTGATTGTGTTGCATGGCGGGCCGGGGGGCGGGTGCAGCCCGGCGATGCGGCGGTATTTCGACCCAACGGTGTACCGAGTCGTTTTGTTTGATCAGCGGGGCTGCGGGCGGTCGCGGCCGCATGCCTCGATCGAGGCGAACACGACATGGCATCTGGTGGCAGATATCGAAGTGATCCGCAAAACGCTGGATATCGACCATTTCATCTGCTTTGGCGGCAGTTGGGGCGCAACGCTGGCATTGGTCTATGCGATCCGGCATCCGGAACGCGTGCGGCATCTGGTGCTGCGCGGTGTGTTCCTGATGACGCAAGGTGAACTCGACTGGTTCTATGGCGGGGGGGCGGGGGCGTTCTTTCCGGAACTGTGGAGCCGTTTTGTGGCGGCCATTCCACCGGGCGAGCGCGATAACCTGATTACGGCCTATCATAACCGGCTGTTTTCGGGGAACCTGATGGAGGAAACGCGGGTCGGACGCATCTGGGCGAACTGGGAAAACGCGCTGGCCTCGGTGCATAGTGAAGGGCCGATGGGGGAAAGTCCGGGCGAATATGCGCGGGCGTTTTCGCGGCTGGAGAATCACTATTTCTATCATGGCGGCTTTCTGGAAGAGGACGGATGGATTTTGCGCGAACGTGGGCGCATCCGGCATATTCCGACAGCGATTGTGCAGGGGCGGTACGACATGATCTGCCCACCGGTATCGGCCTACAAGCTGGCGCAGGGGTGGGATGCGTGCGAGTTGCACATGGTGCCGCTGGCGGGGCATGCGTTAAGCGAACCGGGGATCAGCGCGGAACTGGTGCGGGTGATGGACGGGCTGCGGGGGTAATCTTCGCTTGCAGACTCGAGGGGGGTTGCGTATACAACACGTAACAGCGGTGTCAGGGTCCAAACTTGATGCTACCGATCGTCACAAGCGGGCCTGTGGGCCCGTTTTTTGTTTTGGAACACGCATGTCTGATCTGATTGCGAAAACGGCCATCGACCGCCGCCTTGCCGATATCGTCGGCCCGGTGATCGAAGGCATGGGGTTTGAACTGGTGCGCATTCGTCTGATGGGCGGCAAAACGCGTATCCTGCAGATCATGGCGGACAAACCGGATGGCGGGATCGACGTGGATGACTGCGGCGAGATTTCGACGGCGGTGTCGCTTGTTCTGGATGTGGAAGACCCGGTGGAGGACAACTATGTGCTGGAAGTGTCGAGCCCCGGCATTGACCGCCCGCTGACGCGGTTGAAGGATTTCGATGTCTGGGCAGGCTGGGAAGCGCGGATCGAGACGACGGAATTGATCGACGGGCGGCGGCGGTTCAAGGGGACGCTGGCGGGAATCGAGGACGACGAGATTCTGGTCAATGTCGAGGAAGGCACGATTGGGTTGAAGTTCGAATGGCTGTCGGATGCGAAACTGCTGCTGACGGACGAGCTTATTGCGGAAATGCTGCGCCAGAAAAAGGCGTCAGGCGTGATCGACGAGACGCAGTTCGACGAGATTGAAGAAACCACCGGCGACGACGAAGACGACGCGCCGGACGTCACGAAACACTAGGTACGAAACACTGAGGGGCGGGAGACACCCATGGCGATCACATCAGCAAACCAGCTTGAACTGCTGCAAACCGCCGAGGCGGTGGCACGGGAAAAGATGATCGACCCGGATCTGGTTATCCAGGCGATGGAGGAGAGCCTGGCACGGGCGGCAAAGTCACGCTACGGGGTTGATCTGGACATCCGGGTGCGGATTGACCGGAAAACCGGGCGGGCGACATTTGCACGGGTGCGCACGGTAGTCGCGGATGATCTGGTGGAAAACCACCACGCGCAGATCACCGTGGCGCAGGCAAAGGCACATCTGGCGGACCCGCAAATCGGGGACGAGGTGATTGACGAAGTGCCCCCGGTTGATCTGGGACGGATTGCGGCACAATCGGCCAAGCAGGTGATCCTGCAAAAGGTGCGCGAAGCGGAGCGCGACCGGCAGTTTGAGGAATTCAAGGATCGCAAGGGCACGATCATCAACGGTCAGGTCAAGCGCGAAGAATACGGCAACGTCATCGTCGATATCGGGCGGGGCGAAGGCATTCTGCGCCGGAACGAAAAGATCGGGCGTGAAAGCTATCGCATCGGCGACCGGGTGCGTTGTTTCATCAAGGACGTGCGGCGCGAGGCACGGGGGCCACAGGTGTTCCTGAGCCGGACGGA
Organism: Rhodobacterales bacterium; assembly: GCA_031396505.1. Taxonomy (GTDB): domain Bacteria; phylum Pseudomonadota; class Alphaproteobacteria; order Rhodobacterales; family Rhodobacteraceae; genus JAAFHS01. The sequence goes on along the minus strand of JANNKX010000275.1, from coordinate 12,698 downwards.
CCCGATGTTCATGGCCGAGTTGTTCAAGATGGAAGTACCGGAAATTTACGATGGCATCATCGAGATCAAGGCGGTTGCGCGCGATCCGGGATCACGGGCGAAAATCGCGGTGATTTCCTATGATAACTCGATCGACCCGGTGGGGGCCTGCGTGGGGATGCGCGGCAGCCGGGTGCAGGCGGTTGTGAACGAGTTGCAGGGCGAAAAGATCGACATCATCCCGTGGAATCAGGATCCGGCGACGTTCCTTGTGAACGCGTTGCAGCCGGCGGAAGTCAGCAAGGTTGTGATCGACGAAGAAGGCGGCAAGATCGACGTGGTGGTGCCGGATGAACAGCTTTCGCTGGCGATCGGGCGTCGGGGGCAGAACGTGCGGCTGGCCAGCCAGCTGACGGGTCTGGACATCGACATCATGACGGAAAGCGAAGAATCGACGCGGCGTCAGGCGGAGTTCACGGAGCGCACGAAGCTGTTCATGGACACGCTGGATGTGGACGAGATGATGGCGCAGTTGCTGGTGTCGGAAGGGTTCACCAACCTGGAAGAAGTGGCCTATGTTGACGTGGACGAGTTGCTGTCGATTGACGGGTTCGATGAGGGCACGGCGGGCGAATTGCAGGCGCGGGCGCGTGACTATATCGAAGAACAGGCGAAGAAAGCGTTGCAGGCGGCACGCGACATGGGCGTCGAAGAAAGCCTGATCACGTTCGAAGGGCTGACGCCGCAAATGTTGGAGGCGCTGGCAAAGGACGGGATCAAGACGCTGGAAGATTTCGCGACCTGTGCGGATTGGGAACTGGCGGGCGGCTGGACGACGGAAGGCGGGGTGCGCAAGAAAGACGAGGGCGTGCTGGAGGCGTTTGACGTGAGCCTGGAAGAGGCACAGATGCTGGTGATGACGGCGCGGGTGATGCTGGGCTGGGTCGATCCATCAGAGCTGGAAAAGATGAACGCGGCGGCGGCAGAGGCCGACGTTGACGAAGACGAGGAGGCCGAGGCCTGATCACAGGGTCTTGGGGACAGATGCAATGACACGCGGCGGTCGGGACAACGCAAAAGATGACCCCGAACGCCGCTGCATTGTCAGCGGCGAGCGCCAGCCCAAATGCGGGCTGGTGCGGTTTGTGGTGGGGCCGGAAGGCCAGGTTGTGCCAGATGTTCTGGCACGTTTGCCGGGGCGGGGCATGTACGTCGAGGCCGCGCGTGCGGCGATCGACAAGGCGGCCAAGAAGGGGCTGTTTGCGCGTGCGGCCAAAGCGCCGGTGACGGTGCCGGACGGCCTGTCGGATCTGGTGACGGCACAGGTGACGCGGCGGGTGATTGATCTGTTGTCGATGGCACGCAAGGCGGGCGATGCGGTAACAGGGTATGAAAAGGTGAAAGACTGGCTGCTAAAGGACAAGGCTGCTGTCCTAATGCAGGCCAGTGACGGGTCTGAACGCGGGAAAACCAAGCTGCGTCCACCGGGCGATGAGGCCAGTTTTATTGGCTGTCTGACGGCGGGGGAAATGGGTTTGGCTTTCGGGCGGGAACGTGCGATACACGCCGCGCTTGCCGCTGGTGGACTCACATCGCGTGTTGTAGAGGAAGCGGCAAGGCTCGCGGGTTTGCGCGGGCATTTTGGCGGGGAAACCGCCGTGAAGGATACGAAAGACGCATGAGCGATACTGACGGCAAAAAACCCCTCGGCCTGGGTGGCGGCGGCGCACCGCGTTCTGGACAGGTAAAGCAAAGCTTTAGCCATGGCCGGACAAAGAGTGTGCTGGTCGAGACAAAGCGCAAGCGCGTGGTCGTGCCGACCGCGAAACCGGCGGCATCGGCCGCGGGTGGTGTTGCGCAGCCTTCGGGCGACCCATCCAAACGCCCGGCAGGGATCACGGATGCGGACATGGAACGCCGAATGGCGGCCTTGCGCGCATATCAGGCCGGTCTGGCCGAAGACGCGATCAAGCGCGCCGAGGAAGACCGCATCCGCGAAGGCGACCGCGCGCGCCGCCGTGAAGAGATCGAGACGAAAGATCGTGAAGAAAAGGCGCGGGTCGAAAGCCTGCGGTTGAAGGCGGAAGAAGAGGCGCGGGCAGCGCGCGAGGAAGCGGTGGCCAAAGCGGCGGCGGCAGATGCGCGCAAGGCGGATGTGCTGGGCACGCGGCCACGGGCGGCAACGCCGCCACCGGCAGAAGCCAAGCCCGCAACGACGGCATCGGCACGGACGGCACCTGCATCGGCGACGGCGGTACCGGGCGGAGACCCACGCGGACCTGCGTCGGCCAAGCCGGGGCTTGCACCACGCAAGACAGAACGCGAACGCGACGCAGAACGCGACAGGGGCGTCAAGCGCGCCGTGGGCGGCGAGGATGCGCGGCGTGCAGGCAAGCTGACGCTGAATGATGCGCTGGCAGGCGAAGGCGGGCGGCAACGCAGCCTTGCCGCAATGAAGCGCAAGCAGGAAAAGGCGCGCGCGAAAGCGTTGGGTCTGGGTCAGAAGGCGGAAAAGCAGGTGCGCGATGTGCAACTGCCGGAAACGATTGTGGTCAGTGAACTGGCGAACCGGATGGCGGAACGCGCGGCGGATGTGGTCAAAAGCCTGATGAAAATGGGCATGATGGTCACGATGAACCAGGCGATTGACGCGGATACAGCGGAACTGGTGATCGCGGAATTCGGCCACAAGACGGTGCGCGTGTCGGATGCGGACGTGGAACAGGTGATTGACACGGTGCAGGACAAGGATGACGACCTGTCACCGCGTCCGCCGATCATCACGATCATGGGCCACGTTGACCATGGCAAGACGAGCCTTCTGGACGCGATTCGCAAGGCGAATGTCGTGTCGGGCGAGGCGGGCGGGATCACGCAGCATATCGGGGCCTATCAGGTCACGACGGATGCGGGGGCCAAGCTGACGTTCCTGGATACACCGGGACACGCGGCGTTTACGTCGATGCGTTCACGCGGGGCGCAGGTGACTGATATCGTGGTGCTGGTGGTGGCGGCGGATGATGCGGTGATGCCACAGACGATCGAAGCAATTGCGCATGCAAAGGCGGCGAAGGTGCCGATGATCGTGGCGATCAACAAGATCGACAAGCACGATGCGAACCCGACAAAGGTGCGCACGGACCTGCTGCAGCACGAAGTGGTGGTCGAGGCGATGTCGGGCGATGTGCAGGACGTTGAGGTTTCGGCCAAGACGGGTCTGGGTCTGGAACAATTGCTGGAGGCGATCACGCTGCAGGCGGAAATCCTGGAACTGCGGGCCAATCCGGCACGTGCAGCGCAGGGAGCGGTGATCGAGGCAAAGCTGGACGTGGGTCGCGGGCCTGTGGCCACGGTTCTGGTGCAGAACGGCACGCTGCGCAAAGGCGATATCTTTGTGGTGGGCGAGCAGTGGGGCAAGGTCCGCGCACTGGTCAACGACAAGGGTGAGCGGATTGACGAGGCGGGGCCATCGGTTCCTGTCGAAGTGCTGGGTCTGTCGGGCACGCCGTCGGCGGGTGATACGCTGAACGTGGTGGAAACCGAAGCGCAGGCGCGCGAAATCGCGTCCTATCGCGAGAAGACGACCAAGGACAAACGTGCAGCGGTGGGGGCTGCAACAACGCTGGAACAGCTGATGGCGAAGGCCAAGGCGGATCAGGACGTGGCGGAACTGCCGGTGTTGGTGAAGGCGGATGTGCAGGGGTCGGCCGAGGCGATTGTGCAGGCGCTGGACAAGATCGGCAACGACGAGGTGCGTGTGCGTGTGCTGCATTCGGGCGTGGGTGCGATCACGGACAGCGATGTAAGCCTTGCCGAGGCCAGCGGCGCGCCGGTGATCGGGTTCAACGTGCGGGCGAACGCGTCGGCACGCCAGTCGGCGAACCAGAAGGGCGTGGAAATCCGCTATTACTCGATCATCTATGATCTGGTGGATGACATCAAGAAGGCGGCCTCGGGTCTGCTGAAGGCCGAAGTACGCGAGACGTTCATCGGTTATGCGACGATCAAGGAAGTGTTCAAGGTCACGGGCATCGGTCAGGTTGCGGGTTGCCTTGTGACGGAAGGTATCGCGCGGCGCTCGGCAGGTGTGCGGTTGCTGCGTGACAACGTGGTGATCCATGAAGGCACGCTGAAGACGCTGAAGCGGTTCAAGGACGAGGTCAAGGAAGTGCAGTCGGGGCAGGAATGCGGCATGGCGTTTGAACGCTATGACGATGTTCGCCAAGGCGACGTGATCGAAATCTTCGAACGCGAAGAAGTGCAGCGCACGCTGGCGTGATTTGCCTTGCAGAATTGCAAAAGGGCCGGGGAAACCCGGCCCTTTTGCATGTCTACCCGGCCCAAGGCAGCAGATAGAACGGGTGGATCAGCCATTTCCACGGGTCATAATTCATGAACTGGGCAATGACGATCTGCGCGACGAGGGCGAACCAGATAACACAGGACAGGATGAGCCAGAGCGGGGCGAGCCAGCGGCGGGCGGGGGGGCGGGCGGCGATGCGGGCAGCCATGTGGCGCAAGAGGAAAAGACTGGCAAAGGCGTAAGTGGCAGTCAACAGGGCCGTGGTGTCGGCGATGTCCTGCTGTCGATCGGACGACATGGCGGCAAAACCGGGCACCAGTTCCTCGATGAATACAGGCAGGGCCTGTGCGCCAAGAAACGGCAGGGCAAGGATGACCGATACGAGGGCAAGCCATGGCGCGCGCCAGCCTGCGGCGGCACGCATCTGGCGGATGGTGCGCCATGCGGTGAAGGCTGACAGGCTTTGCGCGCGCGCGGCATGGGCCCGTGCAAAGGGAAGATGCGCGAGGATCAGCAGCGCATAGCCGGTTGCGCCGAACCAGAGGGCCGGGCCGATGGCGGCCTGTTCATAGCCCTTGTTGAACGAATTCTCCCACCCGGCCCACCATGCGCCCAGCCACAATGCGGTGAACGGCAAGGTCAGCAGGGCCAGCCCGGCAAATGTCCGAAGGCCCTCGCGGATATTGGCGGCAAGGCCGCCAAAAGCGCGGGCGATGCGCCCTGCCCCGCGCGGGCCGAACATCCAGCCGGGTGCGGGGGCGTCGTCAGGAGCCATGACAGAGGTCATGTGGCGGGAAAGCCAGCCCAAGGCGATGATGGCGGTGACGGGGTGCAGGCACAAAAGGCCGCCAACGCCCAAATCGCGCAGCAGGCGGATCAGCCGGGATGGCAGTGCCGGGCGGCCAACGGCGAGCGTCATCGGAAGATGCCCGACAGCACATCACCTTCGGCGCGGGTGGCGGTAAAGCCCATCAGCGCGGCGATGGTGGGCGCAATGGCAGACTGATCGATCGCGCGGTCGATGGTGCGGCCCGCCTGCACGCCCGCGCCAAGGATCAAGGCCCATGTTTCATGCGCGGAGGCCGTGTTGAAATGGTGCTGGAACGGCACGCCCAGCAGCGGGTTGGCATCGCGGCCACAATCGGGGGTGATGACGAACACGGTGTTATCGCGGTAAGCGGGGTTGGCCGCGACAGCCTCGACCAGACGCTGCAGGCCATCGTCGATCACTTGGATGGCGCGGGTGTAATGGCTGGGGTTACCCCAATGCACATAGTCGGGGTCCTGATAATTGACCATCATTAGGCGGGGTTGCAGTTCGGTGATCGCGCGCAAGGCAAGGGCGGTCAGCAGACGGTCGCCACGCGGATTGCGAAACCCGTCATCACCGTAGTGCGCGCGCCAGCGGGCCCAAAACGCGGTGACATCGGCAGATTGTTCGGGGGCGAAGGCGCGGGGATCTTTGGCCAGCAGGGCATCATACTGGGCCTGCGCGTCCAGCAAGGTGGGTTCATCGGCGGTGCGTTCGGCCAGAATTTGCGCGAATTTATACAGCTTGAACCGGTGCAGGCTGAGCATTTCGGAGCGGAAGTCGATGCCGTAGTGATCGGCGACCCCATAGGTGAAGAATTCCTCTTGCGGGCGATCTTCGCCGTTGATCAGCAGCACCTGATGGCTGGGCAGATCAAAGGCATCGCGGAGGTATTCGAACAGCGTGGGTTCAGTGGGTTCCAGCCGGTCATTCAGGAATTCCGAGCCCACATCGCGATAGGCAAGATAGCGCCCGGTCAGCAGGTTGAGCGTGCCTTCGGCATGGCTGGTGTTCACGCCGTCCAGTTGCGCGATGCGCATATCGGGAATGAAGGTACCTTGGGGTGCGAGGACATGGCGCAGGTAGGGGGCAAAGGTGGTGGCGTCGTTAATGGTTTCGGCGCGGCGGACGCCACCACCGAAGCGCACGAGAATGACATTGGGGCCGGTATAGGGTGCAGCGCGCGCGGGCATGGGCAAGGCAGCCCCGGCGAGGGTTGCGAATGCGCCTTTATGAAAGCTGCGCCTGTCCATGGGCCACCCGCCACATCCTGAGGCAGATTAGCAGATGTCAGGACGCCGCGCCATGCGCAGGTCAGGAGGCGCGGATGGGTGCGACGGGGTAGCCGACAAAGGTTTTCTCATCAACCTTTACGGCGATGCGGCCATCAGGCATTTGCCCGACAAGCAGGCCCTGCACGGAAACGCAGCTTCCCATCGTGATGGTGCGCAGCATGAATCATCCCCCCGAATGACGTTTTCGTGAGCCTAGCAGCAGATTGCGCGATTCCCAGCGGAATGTTTGGGCAATCGGCAAAATATGCAGGACACGCGGGCATCCGCAGGGGGTTCTTGTCTTGGATCACCTTCCATCTGAATCAGATTGAAGGTGATCCGCTTTAAAGCCAGTCGCGCAGGATCGGGATCAGGGGCAGATCGGCGGGGGGCATGGGGTAATCGCGCAGGGCATGGGGTTTCACCCAAGCGAGGGTCTGACCTTCGCGGGCCTGCGGGGTGCCCTGCCAGCGGCGACAGGCAAACAGTGGCATCAGCAGGTGAAAATCGGGGTAGCTGTGGCTGGCGAAGGTAAGGGGGGCGAGACAGGAGGCGTGGGTGTCAATGCCAAGCTCTTCGTGCAGTTCACGGATCAGGGCGATCTCTGGCGTCTCACCCGGTTCGACCTTGCCGCCGGGGAATTCCCAAAGGCCGGCGAGGGATTTGCCGGGGGGGCGTTGGGCGAGAAGGACGCGGCCGTCAACGTCGATCAGGGCGACTGCGGAGACGAGGAGGATCTTCATTTGGGCGCTTTCGAGCGGCATTGAGGCAAAGCGGGGGGCTGCCTGCCCCCCAAGACAGTGGTTCCTTGAACCAAAGGCGAAACCACTGTCTAACCCCCGAGGATATTTGTTCAGAGAGGAAGTTCAGGAGCGGTAGTCGGCATTGATTTCGATATAGCGGGCGGTCAGATCGCAGGTCCAGACGGTTCGCTTGCCGCGCCCCATGCCCATGTCGACATGGATCAGCAAATCGTCGTTCTTCATGTAGGCGGCGGCTTTGCCTTCGTCATAGCTGGGCGCGCGCCAGCCATTTTCTGCCAGCACCAGATCACCAAGTTTAATCTTGAGGCGGTCGCGGTCGGCCATAGCACCCGATTTGCCGACAGCCATGACGATGCGGCCCCAGTTGGGGTCTTGGCCCGCGATGGCGGTTTTCACGAGGGGGGAGTTGGCAATGGCAAGGGCGACCTTGTTGGCATCGGTGTTGGAAGCGGCACCCGTCACGCGGACCTCGACGAATTTGGTGGCACCTTCGCCGTCGCGCACGACCAGATGCGCGAGTTGCAGCATGACATCGCGCAAGGCGGACTCGAAAGCCTTGGCGACGGCGCCCTTGACGGGGGCAGCGGAGGACTGGCTCGTGGCGCAGGCGATCAGCGCGTCGGAGGTGGATGTGTCACTGTCGACGGTGATGGCGTTGAACGTGTCGCGGACATGGCGCGAAATCATGCGTTGCAGGGCGGCGGTGGTGATCTTGGCATCGGTGAAGATGTAGACGAGCATGGTGGCCATATCGGGGGCGATCATGCCGGAGCCTTTGGCGATGCCTGCGATGTGGATGGGGCCGCCATCGCCCTGAACAGTGGCAGAGGCACCTTTTGGGAAGGTGTCGGTGGTCATGATCGCCTGTGCGGCCATGTCGATGCCACCCTCGGACAGGTCCGCAACAAGGGCAGGGATGACGGCGGTGATGCGGTCATAGGGAAGGGGTTCGCCGATGACACCGGTGGATGAGGTGAACACGCGCGAGGTGGGCAGATTCAGCGCGTTTGCCGTGGCGGTGGCAATATTGGCGACCGCCTCATCGCCCAGCGCGCCGGTGAAGGCGTTGGAATTGCCGGAGTTCACGACGATGGCGGCCCCTGCCCCGGCGGGCACCTTGATGCCAAGGTTGGCCTGACAGTCGCGCACGCAGGCGGCCCGGGTGGACGACGTGGTAAAGACGCCTGTGATGGTGGTGCCGGGGGCAAGATGCACCAGCATCACATCGCGGCGGTTTTTATAGCGCACGCCCGCCGCGATCGCCGCGAAGGTGGCCCCGGCGATGTGGGGCAGGCGCGGGAAACCGCCTTTGGGGGCAAGGGGCGAGACAGGTTTGGCGGGTTTGGCCGCCGCTTTGGCCCCCCTGAGCGTGCGCAGTTGTTTCTGAAGCGCCTTTGCTTCGGCCTTCCAGTCGGTCTTGCCCATATCCGCCTCCTTATTCGCCCAAGAGCGTAGGATCTTTCAATACCGCGGGGTCAATCCCTTCGGCACTGCGAGTCACGGCGGCCCCGGCGGTTACTTCGGCCACGCGGGCCTCGACTGCGGCGGTTTCAACCTCGGATGCCAGTTCGTCGCGCAGATCGTCGATGGTGGGTTGGGCGGCCACACGGGTTTCCTTGACGATCAGCAGATGCCAGCCGAAATCGGTCTGGATAGGCCCGGTCACCTTGCCCACTTCGGCGGCAAGCACCGCGTCTTCGAAGGGTTTGACCATCATGCCGACGCCGAACCAGCCCAGATCGCCACCATTTGCGGCGGCCCCATCAGATGAATTGGCGCGTGCCAGTTCGGCGAAATCGGCACCTGCGTCCAGTTCGGCCTTCAGGGCGATGGCTTTTTCTTCGCTGTCGACCAGAATATGCGCGGCGTTATATTCGGTCGATGGTGCGGCATCCGCAAAGCGCGCGTCATAGGCGGCCTGAATCGCGGCATCGGTCACCGAGGTATCGACGACCTGTTGCAGGGCCACACCTGACAGATGCTGTCGGGCCGCGTTTTCGACGATCAGCGCATCGCGTTTGGACACATCGCCCAGCGATTGTTGCAGGGCGGTTTGCTGCACGAGTTGATCGAGAATACCGTCGAACAGCACGTCGTCAGGCAGGGCCTGATACTGTTCGGGCAGGGTTTCGCGCACGGCGATCATATGGCCGATGGTGATGTCGGTGCCGTTCACGGTGGCGACCACGGTATCGGCGGTGGCGGCAACGGTGGCGGTCGCCCCACTTTCGGCTGCCGGGGCCGTGCCCTCTTGTGCGGTGGCAGGAAGGGCTGCGGTCAGCAGCATCGCGGCCACACGGGTGAAGTGTTTTGTCATCTCACAGGCTCCTGATCGGGCCGCACGACCGCGCGACGTTGACTATCCCCGGCCTGTCCCCTAAATCGCGGGGGTCGTATGCGACGGGCCTGCCGGGCCTTATTTGCCCTTCTAAGGAAGGCAGTGAGGGCGGGCAAGAGCAGAGCCTCACACGATGGTGTCAGGATTGATGGCGGCAATGACGGGGCTGGAGTGAACATGCTGGGTTTTGGTGCAATCGCGCGCAAGGTCTTTGGAACGCCGAATGACCGCAAGGTCAAATCGGTTCGCCCGCTGGTCGCACAGATCAACGCGCTGGAGCCGGAATTTGCCGCACTGTCGGATGACGGTATCAAGGCCAAGACGCAGGCCCTGGCAGAACGGGCGATGGGCGGGGAAAATCTGGATGATCTGCTGCCCGAGGCGTTTGCCAATTGCCGCGAGGCGGCGCGGCGGGCGTTGGGTCTGCGGGCGTTTGACACGCAGCTGATGGGCGGAATTTTCCTGCATCAGGGTAACATCTCGGAAATGAAAACGGGTGAGGGCAAGACGCTGGTCGCGACCTTTCCCGCCTATCTGAACGCGCTGGCGGGCAAGGGCGTGCATATCGTCACGGTCAACGATTATCTGGCCAAGCGCGATGCGGAATGGATGGGCAAGGTTTACGCGCAACTGGGCATGACAACGGGCGTGGTCTATCCGTATCAGGGCGAAGTGGAAAAACGCGCGGCTTATAAGTGCGACGTGACCTATGCGACGAACAACGAGTTGGGGTTCGACTATCTGCGCGACAACATGAAGGGCAGTATCGCGGAAATGGCGCAGCGCGACCACTTCTATGCCATCGTGGACGAGGTCGACAGTATTCTGGTCGACGAGGCGCGCACGCCCCTTATCATTTCGGGCCCGTCACAGGACCGGTCGGACCTGTAAACGAAGGTGAACGCGCTGATCCCTGATGTGGTGCCGGAACATTACACGTTGGACGAAAAGACGCGCAATGTGACGTTTACGGATGAAGGCAACGATTTCATCGAACAGCGCCTGTCGGCGGCGGGGCTGCTGCCGGATGGGCAGTCGCTGTATGATCCGGAAAGCACGACATTGGTGCATCACGTGACGCAGGCGCTGCGGGCGCACAAGCTGTTTCACAAGGATCAGAATTACATCGTGCGCGACGGCGAAGTGATGCTGATCGACGAATTCACGGGCCGCATGATGCGCGGGCGGCGGTTGTCGGACGGGCTGCATCAGGCGATCGAGGCGAAAGAAGGCGTGAAGATTCAGCCTGAAAACATCACCCTGGCATCGGTGACGTTCCAGAACTATTTCCGGCTGTATGACAAGCTGGCGGGCATGACCGGCACGGCCACGACCGAAGCCGAGGAATTTGCCGAGATTTACGGGTTGGGCGTGGTCGAAGTGCCGACGAACCGCGATGTGCAGCGCAAGGATGAACATGATCAGGTGTTCCGTACGGCACGCGAAAAATACGAAGGCGTCGTGAAGGCGATCAAAGAGGCGCATGCGACGGGCCAGCCTATTCTGGTGGGCACGACATCCATCGAAAAGTCCGAACAACTGTCGGCCTTGCTGACATCCGAAGCGATTACGCACAACGTGCTGAACGCGCGCCAGCATGAACAAGAGGCGCAGATCATCGCGGATGCGGGCAAGCTGAATGCGGTGACGATTGCGACGAACATGGCAGGGCGCGGCACGGACATCCAGCTGGGCGGCAACGTCGAGATGATTGTCATGCAGGCGATTGCGGCCGATCCGCTGGCGCATCCGGACGAAATCCGGGCGCGGGTGGAGGCGGAACATGCGGGCGAAAAGGCGGCGGTGATTGCGGCGGGCGGGTTGTTCGTTCTGGGCACGGAACGGCACGAATCGCGCAGGATCGACAATCAGTTGCGCGGCCGTTCGGGCCGTCAGGGCGACCCCGGCAAATCGGCATTCTTCCTGTCGCTGGAAGATGATCTGATGCGGATTTTCGGGTCGGACAGGCTCGATTCGGTACTGTCAAAGCTGGGAATGAAAGAGGGCGAATCCATCGTTCATCCTTGGGTCAACAAAAGCCTTGAACGTGCGCAGGCCAAGGTCGAAGGGCGCAATTTCGACATCCGCAAGCAGTTGTTGAAATTCGACGACGTGATGAACGACCAGCGCAAGGCGATTTTCGGTCAGCGGCGCGAAATCATGCAAGCCGAGGATGTGAACGAGATTGCCGAAGATATGCGGCATGAGGTGGTCAACGATCTGGTGGCCGAATACATGCCACCGCGCAGCTATGCGGATGCCTGGGATGCCGCAGGCCTGTATGCGGCGGTGATCGAAAAGCTGGGCCTTGATCTGCCGATCCTGAAATGGGCCGCGGAAGAAGGTGTGGATCAGGACGTGATGCTGGAGCGGATTATCGAGGCGTCGGACAAGTTGATGGCGGAAAAGACAGAAGCCTTTGGTCCGGACACCATGCGGTCCATCGAAAAACAGCTGTTGTTGCAGACGATTGACGGCAAATGGCGCGACCACCTGCTGCGGCTGGAACATCTGCGGGCGGTTGTGAGCTTTCGCGGTTATGCGCAGCGCGACCCGCTGAATGAATACAAGACCGAAGGGTTTCAGCTGTTTGAGAACATGCTGAACAGTTTGCGGCAGGATGTGACGCAAAAGCTGTCACAGGTGCGGCCAATCTCGCCCGAAGAGCAGACGGCGATGCTGGCGCAGATTGCAGCACAGCAGGCGGCAGCGCAGCCAAAGGTTGCGGCAGCACCTGCGGCGGCGGTTGCGGCACCGGTTGCGGCGGGTCTGGCAGGGTTTGATGCAGCCGATCCGGCGACATGGGGCAATCCGGCGCGCAACGATGCATGCCCCTGCGGATCGGGTGAGAAGTTCAAGCACTGCCATGGCAAGCTTGCCTGATTGCGGCGAAATGGCGGCAAGTTGGGGTGATTTTACCCATCTGACAGGAAACATTCCCTTGTTTGGACACGGGATTGCCCCTTTGCACGGCTAAACCGCCCCAACACGGCAGGTGTGGAGGCGGGAAATGGATCGCAAACGGCAATTGGCTTTGGTATTCGCCACGATCGGCATCGCACTTGGTGCAGGGCATCTGGTGCAAAGCGGGCAAGGCAGGGCCGAGGTTGCGGCGACGCCAGCAACGACCAATGTCAATTTCGTGTCAGCCGGACCTGCAGCACCTGTGGGTCCCGCGCCAGAAGCAGCCGTGCCCGCCGTGGTGGTTGCCGACCTAAACCCGCCCGAA
>JANNKX010000236.1:0-10481 GCA_031396505.1 Rhodobacterales bacterium | reverse complement strand
CTCCAACTTTGAAGAAATACTCAAGTCCTTGCCGAACGCCGCCGAGATCGACATCCGTACCTACGACAGCAACATCGCCCAGGAAACAGCACTTGGGCGTGTCGATGCCTTCGTGATGGACAGGGTTTCATCTGCACAACTTATTCAGGAAAGCCCGCTGCCGCTTGCAATGGCGGGTGCGATGTTCAGCGACATCCGCAATGCGCTGCCCTTTGCAAACACAGAAGAGGGCCGCGCGCTACGCGACAAGGTGGATATTGCAATCACGACCCTTCGCGAAACCGGAAAGTTGACCGAGATTTCGGTGAAGTAGTTTGGCACTGATATCACCGTCGCGGAATAGCCGATGGCGGCCCTCGACTACACGTATATGCTCGATCTGCTGCCTGTCTTGCTGGGATACGTCCCCCTGACGCTGTTTATGGCTGTGCTGGGGATGATCCTTGCGCTGATGCTTGCTTCCATCATGGCCGTCGAACGTGTCTTCCGACTGCCCGTCATCGATCCCTTCGTTCGCTTGTTCATCAGCTTTTTTCGTGGCACGCCGTTGCTGGTACAGTTGTTCCTGTTCTACTATGGCCTGCCGCAGATTCTGTCCTTCCTGACCACGATCGACGGCGTCACGGCCACAATTATGGGGCTGACCCTGCACTTTTCCGCCTATATGGCTGAAAGCATCCGGGGAGCGATCATCGGCGTCGATCGCAGCCAGTGGGAGGCGGCACAGGCCGTCGGCATGACGCAAAGCCAGATGATGCGCAGGCTTATCCTGCCGCAGGCTGCGAGGATCGCGGCCCCGACGCTGGTAAACTATTTCATCGACATGATCAAAAGCACCTCGCTCGCCTTTACAGTGGGCGTGACCGAACTGATGGGGGCAACGCAGAAAGAAGCAGCGAGCAGTTTTCTATACTTCGAGGCTTTCCTCGTGGTCGCAGCCATCTATTGGATTCTAGTCGAAGCCCTGTCTTGGGCGCAACGCCATCTGGAAACCTATTTGAACAAGGCGTATGCCCGATGATTTCTGTCTCTGGTCTGAGCAAATCATTCGGTTCCACTGACGTGCTGCATGGCATCGCGCTCGACATCGCGCCGGGGGAAAGGGTAGTCATCGTCGGCCCTTCCGGTACCGGCAAATCCACATTGCTGCGATGCATCAATTATCTTGACCGGCCCGACAGCGGCATCATCGGGGTGGGTGATCTGACCGTCAATGCCGTCAGCGCAACCCGTGCACAAATCTTGGCACTGCGGCGGCGCACAGCCTTTGTGTTCCAGAACTATGCGCTGTTTGCGAACAAGACTGCGCGAGAAAACATCACCGAGGCGCTGATCACCGTCAAAGGCCAGACGAAAGCGGCGGCAGAAAAACGGGCCGATGACATCCTTCACGAAACCGGACTGGCGGATAAATCTGCATCATATCCCGCCGCATTGTCGGGCGGGCAGCAGCAGCGTGTGGGCATCGGACGCGCAATGGCACTCGACGCGGACTTGATGCTGTTTGACGAGCCGACCTCTGCGCTGGACCCCGAATGGGTAGGTGAGGTGCTGGACCTGATGCGGCGGGTTGCCGAACGGCGGCAGACAATGCTGATCGTCACACATGAGATGCAGTTTGCACGCGAAATTGCAGACCGGATCGTGTTCATGGACGGCGGACGGATTGTGGAACAAGGTCCGCCCGCAACCATGCTGGATACCCCGCAAGACCCGCGCACAAAGGCCTTTCTGCGCCGTGTGACCTGACCCGGGCATTCGGCCAACCCGCGCGGTGCGTGCTAGCCGATAGAAAGGTGATGACAATGTCTGCGCCGCCCGGCTGACCGATGCGTACCAATGCCAATCAGGCAAACGCCTTCACCACAGCGTCGAAGTTGACCTTGACCGATTTGTCGCGGTGCAGGATCGGCGGGATTTCCTTGTCGATGTGCAGCACCTGATACACTGCCATCTGGGCCCCCCGCACCGAATACTCGACGGTAAAGACCACATCGTCAGCGATTTCTACGAATTGGCTTACGAGGGCCAGGCTATGGCTGTTCTCGGGAACGGGCAACGGGCGGTCCGTAGGGCCGCGCGGCATGAACATACTTGTGATGTAGGGCATCCGGCAAGAGATGCAGTTGGCTGTCGCGAAGGTTGTTGCGACATCGAAATTCAGATGGCAATACAGCTCCTGTAGTATTTCTGCACCCGTGCACCCGTGAACTCTGCAATTGGCTTGGCCACGAAATCGCCAATCCTGTCGGGGTGCAAGGCATAGCCCCAAAACACCTGCACATCCGCCGGTTGGTTGGCGAACTGCGGCTGGTGCGCCAGAACCACTGACATCAACCAGTTGGAGTCCTTGAACGTTACCAGACCACCAATACCGGCAACATTCCCCGACAGCGCCTGCATGTTGTCAAAGAACGCAGTGTCCTTGGTCGTCACTGTGAAAGACACCCAATAGCTTTCGGCGATGCTGCAATTGAACTTAGCAGGATTGCCGAAGGCGGGTCGCCCTTCGCACAGCTTTTCCCAAAGGGTCCAGCCGCCGCTGTCGGCCTTGGTCAGGCGGGGCGGGGCCGTGCTCATGGTGCCCAAGGATGATGCATCGGACATCGATCCGTTCTGAAAGATCACAAGGTCGCCTTCATCGACCGAAACTATGCGTTCCTGAAAATCCGCCAAAAGCGTCAGCCCCGCCACCGTCAACTCTACCGCATCCGGATCCAGCAGGATGTCCATCACCGTGCAACCCTTCTGGAATTGCACGCCCTGTTCGTTGAGCCAGTTCAGCAATGGCACCACGAGTGAGTCGTACTGGTTGTAAACCGTGCGCTTGACCCCGGCCAAAGTCTCGATCCGCGAGAATTCTTTCATAAAGCGGTGCAGGTATCGCTTGAACTCCACAGCACTGTGCCACGGCTGAAAAGCAAAAGTTGTCTGCCACATGTACCAGAAATTGGTCTCGAAGAATGGCGGTGAAAGCCAATCGGTGATCGGGGTCTTACCAAGTTTTTCCGCGCTCGCCTCAGTCAGTTTCAACAATTCCACCCGGTCAGCCATAGTAAAGCCCATTGTCGTCACATCGGTGATAGTGCGGTTGCGGTCGATCAGGCTGGCCTCGGAGTGCGGGACGTTGGCCTTGTTAAACGCCACCGTTTCGTCGAAAACTGAAGTCTTGGGGTTGGTCAGCGACGGTATCGTCTTGTACACACCCCAGGTGCACTCGTAGTTGTCCGTGGTCAGCATCCGCCCGCAACGCAGCGAATAGCCTGCCGCTGCTGTGCCCGCCCCATCCAGACTGCCGCCCGGCACCGCCAAGGTGTCGAAAATCGTAATGTTGTGGCCGACCATACCGGCATTGCGGATCATGAAGGCAGCGGCGGCGAGTGAGCCTATGCCACTGCCGATGAGCCAGACTTTGCGGTCGGTTGACATGATCTATCCCCGCGGTTGGGGTTACGCGATCCTGCGCCGCCAAACGCACTGAATGAACCCTCGGAATCCACCCACGGTCCCGCCCCCAAGGTCACAGATAGGCTTGGATCGGCAGTTGCCCGACGATCCACGACACCGCCCGCTTGCTCCATCCCGCCTCAGGTTCGACCGTCATGACCGGAGGAAGGCCGGGACGGGCAACGGCCCATCGCAAAGCGCTGCCTTCGCAGCTGACCCTGTAGGACTGCGCTGGCGACGTCAGCGTATCGAACATCGTGATCAACTCTCCGACCAGTTGCGGGTCTTCAAACAACAGCCCCAGTTCTGTATTGGTGTAGGCAGATCGTAGGTCAAAGTTCAGCGACCCGATAATAGCCCGCTGCTTGTCGATAATGAATACCTTCGAATGCAGCATATCGCGCTTGCGACCCGGCAAAACGGGGCGGGACAGCTCAAAAATGCTGACACCAGCCGCCAACAGCGGGCCACGACAATGGCGATAGGCCCCGTGAACCAAAATCAAATCTGTCGCGGACAACGCGCTCGTGACCAAGGACACCTTAACCCCGCGCATCGCCAGTCCGGTCAGCCCGGCCAGTCCCGTGTTGCCCGGCACGAAATAGGGCGTGATCAGCCGGACATCGGTCTGTGCAGCTTCCAGAATGTTGGCGATGGCCGTCTCCATCCATGGGGCGGTCCGCTGACCATAAGCTTTGTCCGGCGGATCGGCCAGCAACTGGATCTTGTCGGTCCACCGCAGCCGTTCGGTAAGGACGGTGTCAGGCGAGTTCCCGTTCAGAGTTTGCACCATGAACTGGCGCGAAGATGCGGACTGCGCATGACGTGCCAAACGCCTGCGAAACGTGGGTTTGTCCGCCTTGAACGCAGGCCAAAGAGCAGCAATCGGCAGGGACAAGCCAAGATTCCAGAAACTATCGAAAACGGCGGATACATCAGGCACTTTCGGGCCGACCAGCATCACATCCGCATCGACGGAGATGCGGCTCGTCTCATCAGCGCCAAAGTAGGTGTCGGCGATGTTGCGGCCGCCCATGATGGCCAGCCTGCCGTCCGCAATCCAGAGCTTACCATGCATCCGCCGGTTAAAGCGCGACAGACCAAGGGCCATTTCAAAGATGCGCCGCACCTGATTGCCACGATGGCGGACCGGGTTGAACAACCGCACCTCGATCAACGGGTGCTGGGACAGCGCCAAAAAGGCGCGGTCGAACCCCTGCACATTCACATCGTCCAATAGCAAACGGATACGCACTCCCCGGTCTGCGGCGGTGACCAAGGCATCCATCAGCAGCCATCCGGCCAAATCAGTTGACCAGATGTAATACATCAGATCGAGACTGCGACCGGCCTGCATAGCGGACTGGGCCCGGGCGGCAAAGGCATCGGCATTGTCGAGCAGCAGCAAAAGCCCGCTTTGTCCCGCATGGTACTGCTCCAGCGGGTCAAGCAACTTGTCAAGCGGCGTGTCCGGCCCCGCGCGGGGCCGTGATGTCGATGCAGGCCCACGCGCCTTCCGCAGAAAGCGGCGGTAGGAGCGATGGCCATACCATGACGCAAAGGCGATCACGGCAGCCAGACTTGCGACCCATGCTAACGTTGGTACACCGCCCCCGATCATGTGAGCACCTCTATCGGCGATGCGCCAAGACGCAGCCGCGCCTTGATTGGCAGATGGTCAGACGCGCGACGCGATAGCGGACTGTCATGGGTTGACATGTCCAGCAGTTCCCCATGCGACGAAAGCATCATCCGGTCCAGCGCCAGCAGCGGATAGCGCGAAGGGAAACTGGGGCGGCCTTCCGCAATCTTGAAATGCGCGCCTAACGTCTGCAGCGCATCCCCACCGTTTCGCCATTCATTCAAATCACCCATCAGCAGGGTTGGACGCCCCTCAAGTGCTGTGATCTTGTCGATCAGCGCCCGCGCCTGTGCGGCACGCGAGCCGGGCAACAGCCCCAGATGTACGTTCACAATGCGCAAGAGTTGCCCCGCAATGACCATATCCGTAACCATCGCTCCGCGCGGTTCCAGCCCCGGCAGGATGAGCTGATGCACCTGTTGCACCAGCGCGTTGCGCACCAGCAGCAGGTTGCCATGCCAGCCATGTGCATCGCCAACCCCGTCCAGCGGAACGGCAATCAACCCAAGGTCGCGGCGTATCTGGTCCAGATCGAGCAGGCCCGTGCGGGTGCCGAACCGGGTATCGGCCTCTTGCAGGGCCAGAATATCTGCTCCGATTTCAGCAATCACCGCTGCCGTCCGCGCCAGATCACGCCGCCTGTCGGTGCCCACGCCTTTATGGATGTTGTAAGACGCCACAGACAGATCATCAGACAAGGACATTGCCTAAAGTTCCACCCGCCGCAGCCGAAGTGCATTTGTGATGACCGACACCGACGACAGACTCATCGCCACCGCCGCAATCATCGGCGATAGGAGGGTGCCGGTAAAGGGGTACAAGACCCCTGCCGCAACCGGAATGCCGATGGCATTATAGGCAAAGGCAAAGAACAGGTTCTGCTTGATGTTGCGCACCGTTGCGTGGGCCAGCTTGCGCGCCCGCACGATGCCCAACAGATCACCGCCCAACAGGGTCAACCCCGCGCTTTCCACCGCCACATCCGCCCCGGTGCCCATCGCAATGCCCACGTCTGCGGCCGCCAGCGCGGGTGCGTCGTTCACCCCGTCGCCCGCCATCGCGACGCGGCGACCCTCGGCACGCAGCGTTTCGATCAGCGCGCGTTTATCATCGGGCAAGATGCCTGCCCGCACCTCATCGATGCCCAACGGTCCCGCCACGGCTCTCGCTGTGCGTTCGTTGTCGCCGGTTGCCATGATGATCCGCAGGCCCTGCGCATGCAGCTCCTTAATCGCCGCTGCCGAGCTGTCACGCACCGGGTCGGCCACAGCAACGATGCCTGCAAGAACCCCGTCCACCGCCACAAACATTGCTGTCTTGCCGGTGACGCGCAAGGTATCAGCCTGTACCTCGGCAGCCTGGGTGTTCAGCCCCATCTCCTGCATCATCGCGGCATTGCCCAAGGCGACCTTGCGGTCGCCGACCATGCCCTGAACCCCCTTGCCCGTCACCGCCTCAAACCCCACGGTATCGCCGGCCTCGATCCCCCTTGCCTTTGCCCCCGCGACAATCGCCTCGGCCAGCGGATGTTCGGACCCCTTCTCCAATGCCGCCGCCAGCGTGAGGATCCCTGCCTCGTCCACCCCTGCCAATACTACCACGTCGGTCAGCGCGGGTTTGCCGAGCGTCAATGTACCCGTCTTGTCCACGATCAGTGTGTCCACACCCGCCATCCGCTCCAGCGCCTCGGCGTCCTTGATCAGCACCCCCGCCTGCGCCCCGCGTCCGGCGGCGGTGGTGATGGAAATCGGGGTTGCAAGTCCCAAAGCACAAGGGCAGGCAATGATCAGAACCGACACCGCCGCCGTGATTGCATAGGCCAGTGCGGACGCGGGTCCCCAGATCATCCACGCGGCGAAGGCGGCGATGGCGATGACCAATACCGCCGGCACGAACACTGCCGCAATCTTGTCTGCCACGCCTTGAATGGGTGCCCGCGACCGCTTGGCGTTCGACACCATCGCCACGATCTGCGCCAGCACCGTATCGACCCCAACGCGACCCGCAGTCATCACCAGTGAGCCGTTCTTGTTGATCGTGCCCCCTGTCAGCGGATCGCCAATCCCCTTTTCCACCGGCATGGCTTCGCCCGTCATCAGGCTTTCATCGACCGAGGATGCACCTTCCTCGATCACACCGTCCACCGGAATCGCATCGCCGGGGCGCACGCGCAGTCGGTCACCCACCATGATGTTGGCCAAGGGCACCTCATATTCCGTACCATCAGGCAGGATCCTGCGCGCTGTCTTGGGCGCAAGATCAAGCAGCGCCCGGATCGCGTCCCCCGTGCGTTCGCGCGCCCGCAGTTCCAGCACTTGGCCCACAAAGACCAGCGCCACGATCACCACCGCCGCCTCGTAATAGGTGCCTACCCCCATGCCCATCTGGTACTCCGCTGGAAAAGCCCCCGGCAGAAAGGTGGCAATCACGGAATAGCCATAGGCGGCCAGAACCCCGATGGAAATCAACGTCCACATGTTGGGACTTCGGTTGGCAATCGAGGCCCAGCCGCGCCTGAAAAACGGCCAAGCGGCCCACAGCACGATCGGCGTCGCCAGCGCAAACTCCAGATACCCCGCGACCACATGCCCGATCCAGTCGCGCACCGGCAGGCCGACCATACCGCCCATCGTCAGGACCATCAGGGGCACCGCCGCCGCGGCTGATATCCACATCCGCTGGGTGAAATCGGCCAGTTCTGGCGGCGGCACATCAGATGCCACTACGGGTTCCAGCGTCATGCCGCAGATTGGGCAGTTGCCCGGTTTGTCCTGTAGGATCTGCGGATGCATCGGGCAGGTGTATTGCGCGGCCTCTGCCATAACATGGCCTTTGGCCGGGCCTTTGCCAGATGCATAAAACCACGGGTCAGCCTTGAACTTCGTCTGGCATTTTCCGGAACAGAAATGAAAATCCTTGCCGCCATAGCTTTCGGTCCGGGTGTCGGGGTTAAGTGTTACCGTCATGCCGCAGACCGGGTCTATGGCAGTCGCCTGTCCGCCTGTTGTCGGCGTCATTGGCACATCCTTCATTTGCGCAGGTACTTGACCAAGGCAGCGATGGCCAGAACCGCCAGAACGCCGATCACCATCATCCACACCCCGCCATAGCCCATGTTGTAACCGTTCATCATCGGATGACCTTTCCTGATCGAGTCCGACAAACGATACATTTCCGCATTTTGCTGTCGTTGATCCATGTCAGTCTGCCCGCTCTAACTGATCTGTGTCAAAGCGCTACTGACAGATTTTTGTTCACATGCTGCTGCTTGCCACATCGAGGACGAGATGAGCAACGATCCCTATGCAACCCTTGGGCTGACCAAATCCGCGACATCTGCAGACATTAAAAGTGCCTACCGCAAACGCGTGCGCTCCTCGCACCCTGATCTGCACCCGGATGATGCCGGGGCCGACGCGCGGTTCAAGGCGGTGACAGCCGCGCATGATCTGCTGAAAGACGCCGACACCCGCGCCCGCTTTGATGCGGGCGAGATCGACGCAACCGGAGCAGAACGCCCGCCCCGCACTTACTACCGCGATCACGTCGATGCACCGGGCCAAGGATTTAACAAAAATCGTGGCTTTGACGATTTCAGCGATCCCTCCGGCATCTTCGCGCATATCCTGCGCCAACGCGGGCGCGGCGGCGACCCTGCATCTGCCCAACCCGGCCCTGATCTGCGCTATACGCTGGCAGTTCCGTTTCTGGATGCCGTGCTGGGCGCAAAGACCCGCATCACCTTGCCCGACGGTGGGAACCTGCAGGTGCAAATCCCCCAAGGCACGCAAGATGGCCAAACCCTCCGCCTGCGCGGACAAGGTGGTCCGGGTTACGATGGTGGGCCCGCAGGCGATGCGCTGGTCACGGTACAGGTGCGCGCGCATCCGGTCTTCGCGCGCGACGGCCACGATATCCTGATCACCCTGCCCATCACCATCGACGAGGCCGTTCTGGGTGGTAAGGTCACAGCCCCCACGATCGGCGGCCCGGTCAGCGTGACCATCCCCATGGGTGCCAGCAGCGGGCGTATTCTGCGCCTTCGCGGACGCGGCGTTGCGCGGGCCAACAGCCACGCAGGTGATGCGTTAATCGAATTGCGCATCGTTGCGCCCACTGTGGTCGACGCAGATCTGACGGCTTTCATGCAGGATTGGCGCAAGACTCATGCCCACGACCCCCGTGAGGCGATGATGAGGGAGACGCCGGAATGACGGATTGCTTTACCTTCGCGCAGGCCATTGCCCATGTTCCGGGCCTGACACACACGCGACTTGAAGCCTTTATTGCGGCAGACCTCGTCCTGCCCGCATGCGCCGCCGATGTGCCGTCGTTATGCGCTGCCGATCTGGCACGCCTGCAACTGCTGTGCGAACTGGCCGATCATTTTGATCTGGATGCTGATGCCTTGGGTGTCGTGATCGGGCTGATCGACCAGCTACACGATGCGCGCCAGCGCCTGTTTGCCATCGCGCAGGCGATGGAAGCCGAACCGCAGGACTTGCGCGCGCGTATTGGCACTCGCCTTATCGGCTTACTCGCCGGCTGAATTACCGCCTGCGTACCGAATTACCACCCGCCAGAATGCCGTTGATCAACTTTTCGACTGCCGCATGAAGATCGGTCCGGCCATCGTCTTTTGGCGTGTGATGGTGTGCCGCCGCCGCATCTTTCAGAATGCCGACAATCTCGTTTTCCGGCAGGATGTTCCGGTCATTCAGTGCCAGCAGCAGCGATTCGCAGATTGCAAGTGCTGCCGTGCCGGATACATCGTTCAGTTGGACCATCGTCGTAATCTTTCTCAATTTGCCATCTTTGACAGCGGGGCCAGCCAAAGGGCGTTGCGTCTGCATCAACATCGCACAAAGACTGCACCAGTTACTGATCGAGATCAGCTTCGTTTTGCGGTACTCTTGGCAAAAGCAAATCTATGCCGGTTGCCGATTTGCGTTCCCCCGGCCCCCTGACGAGTCTTACGCATGATCCAGGAAAGCCCCTTTGCACGCAAACTGACCGCCTTCGTTGCGTTGTCAGACCAAGATCTGGCCACACTTGACCGCCTGCATCAACGCCGCCGCAAGTTCGCGGCGGGCGTCGATCTGGTGTATCAGGGGCAAGCGGATCAGGCGGCCTACATTCTGGCCAAAGGGTGGGTCTGTTCTTACAAACTGCTGCCCAATGGCGGCCGCCAGATCATTGATTTCCAGATACCGGGCGATTTTCTGGGCCTGCGATCCGTGCTGTTTCGTACCGCCGACCACAATATCGAACCTGTAATGCAGGTCGAGGCATCCGAAGTCATCATCACCGACCTGCTGGATGCCTTTGCCACCACCCCGCGTCTGGCAACCGCTGTGTTGTGGGCCGCATCGCGCGATGAGGCGATGGTGGT
>JANNKX010000225.1:0-9190 GCA_031396505.1 Rhodobacterales bacterium | reverse complement strand
TTGATCAGGCCAGCGGCGGCGCGGAGATAGGCCTTCATCGGTGTGCGGGCCACGTCGCGGGCGATGTCACGGGTGGGGGCAATATAGGTGTGCAACAGCAGGGTGACGGCGTGGTGCGCGGGGTCATGGCCAGCAGCGCGCAGGGCGGTGTGGTAGATCCGGATCTTGGCCGCGACCTCATCAACGGACTGTCCCAGCAGGTGGGTCAGGACGTTTGCGCCAAGGCTGCCCGCCTCGCGCCATGTGTCGGGGTTGCCTGCGGTGGTGACCCAGACGGGCAGATCGCGGGACACGGGGCGCGGCTGGGTTTGCACGGCATGTGTGCCGGTGGCGGTGGGGAAATCCACCGCCTCGCCGCGCCATAGGCGGCGGACCTGATCAATGCTGTCAAGCAGCGCCTGTTTGTTGGCGGGGGGCGTGTTTTCGGGGCGCAGGACGAAATCATCGGGTTGCCAGCCAGAGGCAAAGGCGATGCCCGCGCGGCCATTCGTCAGATTGTCGATCACCGCCCATTCTTCGGCAATGCGGGCGGGATGGTGCAGGGGTGCGACGCAGGAACCTGCGCGCACGCCGATGTTTCTGGTGACGGCGGCGACCGCGGCACCGGTCACTGCGGGGTTAGGATAAGGGCCACCGAACGCGTGGAAATGGCGTTCAGGCGTCCAGACGGCGGTAAAGCCGTTTGCATCGGCGAATTTGGCCCCTTGCAGCAGCAGATCGTATTTCGCAGCCCCCGCGCCATCATCATTGCCCCAGTAATACAGGGAAAAATCCATGCCACCGACGCGGGCAGGACCGTTGGACACAAGGCTGCGGTTGTCATCGGTGGTGATGATGACCTTGAAGCCGCGTGTCAGGGTCCAGAACAATTCGAGGACGGATATGTCGAAAGACAGGCTGGTGAGCGCCATCCATGTGCCCGGATTCAAGGAACGGGGCGTGGTGCCGATGCGGACATCCATGCCAGCGAAAAAGTTGATGACGTTGCGGTGTTCGATCATCACGCCCTTGGGCCGCCCGGTGGAGCCGGAGGTGTAGATCATATAGGCGAGATCGGCTGGGGTGGCGGTGGGGGCAACATCGGTATCGGGGCCTGTGACGGTGTCGATGGCAAGGATTTGGGCGCGGTGTTGGGGCAGATCGGGGATCAGGTCGGATTGGGTGACGATGACGGGGCAGGCACTGTCGGCGATATAGAGGGCGGTGCGGTCGGCGGGATAGGCGGGGTCCATGGGGACATACGCGCCGCCTGCCTTCTGGATGCCAAGGGCGGCGATGACAAGGTTGAGCGAGCGGCGCAGATGCAGGCCGACAAGGGTTCCGGGGCCAACGCCCAAGACTTGCAACGCGTGGGCGGTGCGGTTGGCGGCGGCGTTCAACTGAGCATAGGTCAGGGATTGGCCTTCGCAGACAAGGGCGGTGGCGTCGGGCGTGCGGGCGACCTGCGCGGCAAAGGCATGGGGGATAGTGAGCGTGCGGTCATAGGCGGTGGCGGTCTGGTTCGGGGTGTGCAGCAGGGCGTGCAGGTCGGCCTGTGACAGGATCGGCAGGGTTGAAAAGGGTGCGTCCGGCGCGGCGCTGGCCTGTGCGGCAAAGGCCGCCAGACGCTTGCAAAGCGTCAAGGCCTCCGCCTCTGGCAAAGCTGCCGCATCATAATGCAGGGTGCCGGGGGCAAGGGTGATGATGGTGCCGGGGATCGGCGTGGTGCCGCGCGTGACGCCGACGGGGGGGATGGTCAGGCCGCGCAAGGCGGGGTCGCGGGCGGGCAGATCGGCGGGGAAACCGATGTGCGCGGGCAGGTGCAGGGCGTTGAGCGATTGGGACGCGTCGATGCGCCATGGCGACCAGCCGCTGTCATAACCATTGCCGGGGGCACCTGCGGCAATGTCGGCAGCGGGCTGTCCGGCCAGCCGGACAACGCCCGCAGCGAGGGCGGCAAGGGGGGCATCAAGGGCAATCTGCCGCCATTCGGGCGGGCGAGGCGACGGGATGACGGGCAGGATCACGGGGAGAAGATCGTGCAGGGCTTTGCGCTGTGCAGGCTCATCTGCAGCAAGTGTGGCAAGGGCTGTGGTAAGCGCGGCGCGTTCGGTGGCATCGGGCGATGGCAGGTGAGGGATCCCGGTCAGATCGACGGGGCCATCGGCATCATGCAGGCGCGACAGGCGAATGGCCCCTGCCCCACACGCAACGGTCAGGCCACCCGGATCGGCGGCGAGGACCTGCCCCGGTTGACCCGCACCGGCGGCAATATCGGCCTGACCGACCAAGATGACGCGGCCATTTGCGACAATCTTGGGCAGGGTCAGGGGGTTCCAGTAGGGGCCGTGATCAAGGGCGCGGACAAGGCGTGCAATGGCGGCGGCACTTTCGGTGAAATCGAGGTGGCCCTGGGCCATGGGGCGGTCGGCACGGCGGTGCAGGTGCCGCAGGGCTTGCGCATCTTGCGGGTGGCCTGCGG
The DNA here is from genome assembly GCA_031396505.1 of Rhodobacterales bacterium. Classification (GTDB taxonomy): domain Bacteria; phylum Pseudomonadota; class Alphaproteobacteria; order Rhodobacterales; family Rhodobacteraceae; genus JAAFHS01. Next base: position 6,729 of record JANNKX010000225.1, on the reverse strand, counting down.
CATTGGATTCAAGGGCGGTGATGACATCGGGGAAACTGTCGATCCCGGCGACAAAGCATTTGGTGTTCAGGCTGAGGGCGGTATCGCCATCCGTGATGTCAAAGCGGCGGGTGGCGATGATCGCGCCTTCATCCACCCCGCCCGCGATGTGGTGCCATGTGATGCCATGCGTCGCATCACCGGCCAGCAGGGCCCAGACGGGGGCATTCAGCCCAGCGCGAAGGGGCAAGGGACCGTCATGAAAGTTGATCGCACCGCGCGTGCGCGACAGCAGCGCGGGGGGCAGCACAGTCAGGTTGGCGATGGACAGCAGCCAGTCGGCGCGGGTTTCGACGCGGTCTGCAAGACCGGGCAGCACGTCGGTTGCAAGGCCCGCCCCGATGGCCCATGCCCGCACATCGGCACTGTCGGTCACAACGAGGCCAATCGCATGGCCGCGCGCCAGCCACATCCTGCCGCATTCCACGGTCAGAGACTCATTACCGATCAGGATGGCGGTTTGGGGCATGGCTTACTCGGCAGGGCGGGTTTGCAGGGCGGGGGGCCGGCTGATGGCATGGCGCAGGGTATGGAGGGTAAGGTCACGCAGAAAACGGGGGGGATCGCCCCTGTCGCGGCGTTGGACGATCAGGCGCGCGCGCCACAACAGCCCGCCAGTGATATGGGCCAGAGTGGCCAGAAGGGCGTAGGGGCGGCCATGGACCGTGGTGAAGTAATGCAGGCGCGAGTCGAGCCAGAAGGTGGGAATGCGCGCCCATGTCTTCATGCCTGTCGATACCGAGCCGATATGTTCAACGCGGCTTTGCACGACATAATCGGTGGACCATCCGGCGCGGGCGGCGCGGCGGCAAAGCTCGGTTTCTTCGAAATAAAGGAAAAAGGTTTCGTCAAAGAGGCCGATCTGGTCGAGCACCGACTGGCGCATCATGAGGGACGCACCGGCCAGCCAATCCACGCGGGTGGTGAGCGTGGGCAGCGGGCTGGCCACGATTTTGTGGCGCAGAAGGCGGCTGACAAGGCCAAGGCGGATGGCCGCTTCGAATTCGGAGGCGATAGAGGGAAAGCGGAAGGCGGTACGATGGGGCGCGCCATCGGGGCCGTGGATGAAACTGCCCGCGAAACCCGTGGCAGGGTTGGCATCGAGATGGTCGCGCAGGGCGCGGATGGCATCGGGGGCGGGAAACGCATCAGAGTTCAGAAGGTAGACGTAGTCGGGTTTGGTGCCATCGGGCAGGCCCGCGCGAATCCCTGCATTGTTGCCCGCGCCAAAGCCGCCGTTGCGGCCCGACTGGATGACACGCACGCGGGTCCAGTTGCGGGTGCGCGCGGCATCGCAGAGGGTTTCATATGACCCATCGCCACTGTCGTTATCGACGATGGTGATGGCACCTTGGACAGGTTCCATGGCGCGCAAGGCGGCCTCGGCGGCCTTGATCGTCATGGCAGGGGTGCGCCAGTTCAGGATCACGGTCAGCACGCGCGCCATTATTCGGCCGCCTGTGCAAGGGGGATTGGCGACATTTCCACCGCATCAATGATGGCTTTCAACCGCGCAGCCATGACGCGGACATTGGGTTCAAGCACCATGCTGTCATGATTGCCCGGCACCTCGATCACCTGCAAGTCGGGTGCAAAGCGCGTCAGGTCATTGTCAGGGGTGACGTATTCGCGGGCCGCACTGACCCATTTGCCGCCCGTCACCTGCCAGTGCCGGTCCAGCGGCGGGCGGAACAGGACGGTGGCACCGCTGCGCGGCTGCATGTCATAGACGGGAAGGGCGGCACGAAACGCGGCCTCGATCGCGGCATTGTCGAATTGGGTATCGGCGTCAGGGGTGGCCTGCGGATTGCGTTTGCTGCGTTCCCATTCGATGCGCGCGCGGGCCCAATCCAGCAGATAGCGCGGGCCCTTGGCGCGCAGTTCAGCCAGTTTGATCAGGGCCTTGTCAGCGCGGGTCAGCACGGGGCGCATTGGAACGGGGGTATCGAGAAGGACGGTGATGGATACGGTTTCGCCCGCCATTTCCAACTGGCGCGCGATTTCCCAAGCGATCAGGCCACCGCCGGAAAACCCGCCGACAAGATAGGGGCCATGCGGCTGCATGGCGCGCATTTCGGTGATGTAATCGGCGGCGGCGGCGGGAAACGTGGTGTGCGGCGGGGCGTCGCCATAAAGGCCGCGCGCCTGCAGGCCATAGAAGGGGCGATCGGTGCCCAGAAGCTGGGCCAGATGGCGCAGGTTCAGCACATTGCCAAACATGCCTGCGACAAGGAAGAAGGGGGTTTTGGTCCCGCCCTCGCCTTGGTGCATGGCGACCAGATGGGTAAACCGCAGGGGGGGCGCGGTTGCCTGCGCGGCACCTTGTGGGACATCCCCGATACGGTCGGTGATCAGGGCGGCGCAGCGGGCGATGGTGGGGGCCTCGAACAGCACAGAAATCGGGAAATCGACGCGGTAGGCCTTTTTGACCATGGCAAACAGGCGCACGGCAATCAGACTGTGCCCGCCCAGATCAAAAAAGCTGTCCTCGACGCCCACTTGTGCCACGCCAAGCAGGTCTTGCCAGAAGCCCACCAGCGTGCGTTCAACGTCATCGCGCGGTGCGACATAGGCGGTGTCAAGATCGGGGCGGGCAAAGGTCTGACCATCGGTCTTGGCCACATCGGCGGCGGCGGTCTGCGCGATCAGGGCAGGCAGCGGCAGGGACGATACGATGATCTGCGCGGCCCCGGTGGCCACGGCGCGGCGAAAGGCGGCGGCACCTTCATCAGGACGGATGCCCATGGTGAAGGCGTGGAGCAGGCGGTCTTCGGCGGGGGAGGTGGGTTTGGCAGGGCCATCGTCAAATTCAAGGGCGCGGGGGTCGGGCGCGGGGAAGGACAGGGCGCCGTCAAGACGGCGCATGGTAAAGCCTTGGATTTCGATGCAAACCTGCCCTTCGGGTGTCGCGAGTGTTACGTCGAATGTCGCGGTTTCGCCGCTGGCGCGGTTGTCGGCGGCGTTGCGGACATGGCTGATGATGGCGGCAGGCAGCGGACGATAGACGCGCACCTGCGCATAGGACACCGGCACCCAAAGATGATCAGGGGTATAGCCTGCGATCAGGTCCATGGCCCAACCGGTGGCAAGGTCCAGTAACGCGGGATGCAGCAGCCAGTCTTTGTCATCTGCGGCAAAGGGTGCAGGCAAAGCGAGGCTGGCAAGCCCTTCGCCCCGGCCCATACTGCGCGCGTTCAGAACCCGCCAGCGCGGACCAAAACGCAGATGCGCCTCTTGCGGGGACGCAAGGCCCGTGCCCGTTTCAGGTACAGGCAGGCGGGCGGCGATGGCGGCCACGTCGATTTGCGCCGCCGTGGCGGTGATGGGCAACAGGCGGGCGGTGGCGTGCAACTGCCACCCGGTGCGACCCCGATGGGGGACGGCGGAGCGCAGTTCAAACGCGTAACCTTCGTCCGTGCGGGTCAGCGTTGCGCGCACATCGCGGGGGTCAAGATCGGCCACATCCAGCGCGCGGAAGAAGTACAGATCGCGGATGTCAAAGGGGCCACCTTCACCCATCGCGGCCATCGCATCGGCAATGATTTCCAGATAGGCAGTGCCGGGGATCAGGGCGCGGCCCGTGATCAGGCGGTGGCCGTCAAGAACCCAGCGATCAATGCCATAGGTGGCGGTGAACAGGCGGTTGCCTGCGGCATCAAAGCTGCTGGCATCCAGCAGGGGCGCGGTGATCGGCACGCGCGGCGCGGGCGTGCGCCCGGTGCGATCGGCCAGCGCGTCGGCCGCCATGCCGACGCCTGTCCAGATGCCCCAGTTCAGGGCAACCACGCGGGTTTTGCCGCCTGTACGGGATTTTGCAAAGGCGTTCAGATAGGCGTTGGCTGCGACATAGTCGATCTGCCCGGCGGGGCCTGTCACGGTTGAGGTGGATGAAAACAGCACCATCAGGTCAATCGTGCCATCCGGAAACAGCGTAGACAACACCTGCGTGCCATGCAGTTTGGGGGCCAGGACATCGGCGACTTGTGCCAGCGTCTTGGTCATCAGCGGGCCATCATCCACCACGCCTGCGGCGTGGATCACGGCGCGGATGGGGCCAAAGCGCGCCTCGGCGGCGGTTTTTGCGGCAAGCATGTCTTCGGCATTGCAGACATCGGCGGTGATCACCATCACGTCGCCGCCCAACCCTTCCAGCCGCTGCAAGGCAAGGATGCGGCGTGAGAGGGGATCATCGGCACCAAGGGCGGCCAGATGCCGGGGCCATGCGGCGCGGTCGGGCAGGGTGCGGCGGGCGATGAGGATGATCTTGGCGGCGTGGCGGGTGATCAGGTCTTCGGCGATGGTCAGGCCGATGCCGCCAAAGCCGCCGGTGATGAGCACGGGGGCGCCTTGCGGCAGGGTCATGTCAGCATCGGGCAGGGGCGCAGGCTTGACGGTCTGGGCATAACGGCGCGGGCCGCGCAGGGCGGCGATGGCATTGGCGGGGTCGGCCAGCAGTTCCTCCAGCACGGGGGCTGTCAGCGTGTCGATGGCGCGGCGCGTGGTGGGCAGCACAAGGTCCAGCAGCGATACGGTGACGCCGGGCAGTTCCTTGGGGATCACAAGGGCGGGGCCTGCGAGCAGGGCCTTTTCGGGGTCGGGCAGTGGTTCGGTCTTGACCTGTGCGGCACCGGTGGTGAAGGCGGTGATGTGGATGGGTTTGGGCAGGTTTTCGGCGGCAATGGCCTGCGCCAGAAACAGAAGGGCGTAAAAGCCCTGTTCGATGTTGCGATCCTGAAAGCTGGAACCGGGGCGGAAGGCGCTTTGCGCGGTCACGCCCCAGAAAAATGCAATGCGCGACGGGGTGGCACCCGTGGCGACCAGATCGCGGATCAGCAGATCATAGCCTTCGCGGCCGCGTTCGGGGGCAAGGATATAGCCACCTTTGGTGCGCGCAAAGACATCGCCCGCACCCACGGTGGTGATGCGGTGGCCCGCGTGGCGCAGTCGGGCGACGGCGGTGGCGGCAAGGCCTGCGTCATCTTCGAACACCAGCCATGTTTGCGATGTGGCATCGGTCAGATCGCCGTCGACATCAATATCACAGGCGGCGGCGACAGGTTGCCAATGGGTGCGCCAACCCCATGCGGCGATGTCATCGGACCGCGTTGGCAAGGCGGCCTCGGGTGTGGCTGTGGTGCCGGGGGCGATGAAGTATTCTTTGCGCTGAAACGCATAGCCGGGCAGCACGACGCGGTTGCGCGGGGTATCACCCCAGACGGGCGTCCAGTCGACAGGCACACCGCAAGCCCAGAGCCGCGCGATGGTCAGCATGTGCCATGCATCGTCGGCCATCGCCTGATCCGGGTGGCGCAAGGCGGGGATGACCTGGCCCGATGGCACGCCGTTGGCTTGGGCAAGGGATGACAGCGCCCGGCCGGGGCCGATTTCGACAAACACGCGGCGCGGGTTGGCGGTGAGGGTGGCCATGCAGGATTGGAACATCACCGTGTTACGCAGATGGGCCACCCAATAGGCGGGGTCGGTGGCCTGTGCGGCGGTAAGTGCCACGCCGGTGCGGTTCGAAATGATCGGGATTGTGGGGGGATGCAGGGGGATGGCACGCAGGAAGTGTTCGAAACGGGCAAGGATCGGTTCCAGCATCCGGCTGTGGGCGGCGATGTCGATGGCGATGCGCTGCGTCTCTGCCCCGTCTGCGCGCAACGTCTCGGCCAGCGTATCAAGGGCGGCATCGGGGCCGGAGATCACGCAAAGGCCGGGGGCATTGACGGCGGCAAGATCAAGATCGCCGGGCAAGTGCAGATCGGCGGCGGCCATGGGCACAGACAGCATGCCGCCGGGGGGCACGGTATCAAACAAAAGCCCCCGCAGATGCACAAGGCCGATGCAATCGGCAAATGACATGACACCAGCAAGGCTGGCGGCGGTATTTTCGCCCATCGAATGGCCGACGAGAACGCGCGGCTGCACCCCCCAGCTGATGAACAACTGCGCCAGCGCGTATTCGGTGATCATGATCAGCGGCAGTTGCACAGAGGGGCGTTTCAGCGTGGCATTGGCCGCAGCCTCATGCCCGCGTGCAGGCAGCCAGAGCGCGCGGATGTCATAGTCGAGCATGGGTTGCAGGATCGCCAGCCCCTGATCCATCCAGTCGGCAAAGACCGGTTCGGTTTGATAAAGATCCCGCGCCATGCCCGCATATTGCGCGCCTCCGCCGGGGAACATGAACACGACGTCGGGATCATGACCCAGATGATCATGGGTGAACACGCGGCGGGGGTCGTTGCCGAGCAGCAGATCGGCGGCCTCAGCCACCGATGCGGCCACAAGCACCCGGCGCTTTTCAAAGGCGTGGCGGCCTTCCTTCAACGTCCATGCGATATCGGCCAGCGGATCAGCGGACGTGCGCAGATGCGTGGACAGTTGCGCGGCTGTGGCATCCAGTGCCGTGCGCGATTTGGCCGACACCACGATGGGCTGAAACGGCCAATCACTGAGGCCGGAAGGTGCCCGCAGTGGCGCCTGTTCCAGCACGATATGGGCATTGGTGCCGCCCACGCCCAATGAATTGACGCCCGCGCGCAAAGGGCCGTCCGCCTGCCACGGCGTCAGTTGCGCGTTCACGACGAAGGGCGAGGTTTCGAAATCAATCGCGGGGTTGGCGGTTTCATACCCCAGCGACGGCGGCAGTTCGCGGTGATGCAGGGCAAGGCTGGTCTTGATCAGGCTGGC
>JANNKX010000219.1:0-6340 GCA_031396505.1 Rhodobacterales bacterium | reverse complement strand
GGGCGGGGGGGACCCCCCCCCCCCCCGCTTTTCGAAAAGGCCAGCGATGGACATTATTCCCGAAGCCCTGACCGCCACAGCCTTCGCCCCGTTCGGCGATGTACTGGACGCGACCGGCGATTTCCGCCTGATCAATGCGGGCCTCTGCCAGCGTCACCATGACATCGCCCGCCTTGATTTCGGCGATGGGCGCGCAGGTGTTTCGATCTTCAATGCCCAACCCCGCAGCCTGCCCTACATTTTCGATCTGATCGAACGCCACCCTGACGGATCACAGGCGTTCATCCCGATGACGCCCCATCCGTTTCTGATCATCGTTGCCAAAAGCCCCTCCACCACCCCGCGCGCCTTCATCACAAACGGTGCGCAGGGCATGAACCTGCATCGCGGCACGTGGCATGGCGTGCTGACACCCCTGCACGCCCCCGGCCTGTTCGCGGTGATCGACCGCATCGGGCCGGGGCCCAATCTTGAAGAGCACCGCTTTGCGGTGCCCTGGACCGTCAATGCACCGGCCTAAAGCGTGTTTCTTTTGATCGGGTTCACCCGATCAAAAGAAACACGCAACATGACCAACGGCTTGTATGTCTTGGATCACCTTCAATCTGAATCAGATTGAAGGTGATCCGCCCTAGTTGCGCCCGGCCATCACGCCGCCATCCACTGGCAACACGGCACCCGTGATCCATGCGGCCTCGGATGACGCCAGAAACAGCATCGCCCCCACGACATCCGCAGGCTGGCCAATCCGGCCCAAGGGGTGAAAGCCGTTGAACCCGGCCAGCGCGGTCTTGACCTGATCAACGGGGATGAATGCCTCATACACGGGGGTTTCGACCACGGCGGGGGCGACCGCATTGACGCGGATATTGTCGCCCGCCAGTTCGATCGCAAGGTTCTTGACCAGTTGATGCACACCCGCCTTGGCCATGGAATAGGATGATGACGGCGTCGCCGCCACCGCCTGCGACGCCCACATCGACCCGGTCATCACCATGGCTCCGCCACCCCGTTTCTGCATTGCGCGCGCCGCCGCCTGCGCCACAAAGAAGCTGCCCTTGGCAATGGTTTGCGCATAGCTGTCGTAATCAGCCTCGTCCTGATCGACAAAGGGTTTGGGCACGAAAATCCCGGCATTATTGATCAGGATATCCACGCCACCGAACAGCGATTCTGGCGGATGTGCAGGCCTTCTTTGCGGCCAATCGGGACTGGCTGACGGTGGTGCTGGGTCGTGCGGGCCGGGATCAACCGGCGCTGCAGGCGGCAATCTTTCTTGCGACGCTGGAAGGCGCGCTGATGATCGCCCGTGTCAGCCATGATCCAGCCTGTTTTGATGCCGTGGCCACGGCCTGCATAGACCGCCTGATGGGCTGACCCTACCTTGCTTGCATCTTTGATTCCAACTGCAGGCCCCGCGCGGTACCGGGGGCAAAGCCTTGCCAGTCGTCGGTCAGGTAATCGGCCATCGCGGCCTCACCCTTCAGGTTCAGGCCCAGAAACGCGGTGATGAAATGCTGGGTGATGTTGTTCATCCGGACCGTATCCCAGACCGCGTCAGCATAGTGATCGAACGGCATGAAATCCAGATGCGCCGATGGCTCCCATGCCTGCCACGGCGCGGGGATCGGCGCGCCGGCATTATGGGCAGCGTCCATAAACGTCAGCAGATGCCGCGTGGTGCCCGTCGCCTCGTCAAAGATCAGGCGCATCCCGTCGTCATACCCCGACACCGCATCCGCAGACCCCGCAACAATCAGCGCGGGCACCCGCAAGCCCGCCATGCCCGCCGCATCCCACGCCCCACGCTGCCGCCCCCATGCGCCAATCGGCACGATCGCCCTAAGGCGCGGATCGACGGCAGGCGTCAGATGGCGGCGCAGCAACCCTTGGGGCGGCACCACATCCTCGGTCATCACCGCCGGTGACAGACCCGCCCCGCCCGATATCAGCGCGCCGTAGCCGCCCATCGAATACCCGATGATCGCCACGCGTGCCGTATTGGCATGATCGCCCATCGCATCCATGACAAAGGCCGTATCCAGCGGGCGGTTATACAGCGTTGATCCGAACGCCGCCTTGTCGGCATAAGTGCTGTCGGTATGGTCGATGCTGGCCACGACATAGCCTTTCGACGCCAGATTTTCGCCAAGGTGCGACATCAGCATCCGGTTGCCGGGATACCCATGCGATACGATCACCAACGGAAAATCACCCTCCGCCCGCACCGCATCGCGCGCCGCCCGGCCCTGCAGGCTGATGGCCCGGTGCCCGTCGCGCAGCAGCGTGTGATAGGTCGTGCCGGGCAACGTGCCGGGGGCAGCGGGATACCACATTTCAACCGGCAGCGGGCGGTCATAATGGGCAAGTGCGGCGTCTGTGCTGCGCAAAACATCAATCCGCCCCGGATCAACCAAAGGCAGGGTCCGCACGCCCACGGGATGCGCCTCAAGGCGTGCCAAGGCGGGGGCATCGGGGCGCAACAGGTCGATGCGGTTGGTGTGCGATGTATCGGTCATCTGCACAACCTCGCCAGCTTAGGCCGCAAGGTCCAGTCAAATTCGCGCGCGCAGACAGCCGAAGCGACGATTGCCGCGCAGCTTTTGGGTGGGTATCGCATTGCCACCTGCACGATCTGCTTGACGGAACCGACACATCGCGCGACCCTTCGGTATATTTCGCAATCAGGATCCCATCATGTTTCCATTTTTCAGCCTGACCCGCAGGGCGATTTCGTCCGCCCTGCTTTGCATCGCCGTGCTGTCCGCCACAGCCAGCCATGCGCAGACCGACCAGATTGAACCCCTGTCCTTTACCGGCCCTGTCAGCCTTGCGCGCGGCAGCATCACCGCCGACAGTGCCAACAGCTTTCATCTGTCAAAGGAAGATGGTTGCACGATCGCCAAGGTGGACTGGGGGTGGCAAAGCTGTGATGGCATGGACACCCTGACCTTTTTCCTCGTGCCCGGTGCAGATGCGATTCTGTTCGAACTGCCGAATTCCGATGGCTATGTCACCACCGAAGACTGGCAATCGTCCGACAAGGAAGAGGCGATCAAGACCATCGAAACCGAACTTGCCGCTGGCCTGCGCGCGCAGGGTGAACAGCTTGGCGTGCCCGTCGAATTCAAGCGGTGGCTGGTGTATCCCACGCTCGATCCCGCAAAGAACGTGCTTTACTATGCAACGGAATCGACGTGGGACGGCCAGATCAACGTCAACATCAAGGCCAGCGTGTTTGACCGACAGGGCTATGTCGCATTTACCATCGTCACAGTCAGCGCAACCCCGACCGAGGCCGAGATCAGGGCCATGGTCGATGCCACGCTCGCGCATTATCAATCTCGGCCGGGTCAGGATTACGCAAGCTATGTGGCCGGCGACGCCGTTTCCGCGACCGGTGCGCTTGGCGTGCTTGCGGCACTTGTCGGGGTCAAGTTCGGCAAGGCCGCCCTTGGCGGGCTGATTGCCGCGGCCTTGCTGTTTTTGAAAAAGGGCGGGATTTTACTGCTGGCCGTGCCGTTCATCTGGGCCAAGAAACGGCTTTTTGGCAAACACAGCTCATCGGCTGCGCCATTGGTCCCAAACCCCGACGATGACACGCCACGCGGCTGATACCCGCAATGCAAAACGGGGGCGGCATGACGCCACCCCCGTTTCAAATTTCAAATCGCAAAAAAACTATGCGAGGGCGAGGTTGATCGCCGACTCGCGGCCATCGCGGCCTGCTTCGATGTCGAAGGTCACTGCCTGACCGTCATCGAGCTGGCGGATGCCTGCGCGTTCCATTGCCGAGATGTGCACGAACACATCTTTGCCGCCGTTTGCCGGTGCAATGAAGCCGAAGCCTTTTGTCGAGTTAAACCACTTCACGGTGCCGTTGGCCATCGTGAGATCTCCTGTCTTGGTGCCACCCGCAGCATGCGATGGCTTGGCTCAGTCACGTCAAGATCGCTTACTGATGCCGCAAGGTAACAGAAGGTCGCATCTGGTGCTTTCGCCCAGCTCATATGGCGTAATCAGGGGATTCGCACAAGGGCAGCGTGTAAAGAATCCGCGCCATTGGCGAAATGACGCGCGAAAACCGCCATAATTGGCTGGAACTGCCCCCTGTGCGGGGTAAGCTATGCGCCATGAAGACCCCTCTTCCCCTCCCGCCCGGCCTGACCGTTCCTGTGATCGGCGGTGCCGCGCGCCCCGGTCTTTGCACCGATTGCGGGGTTTCGCGGATGGGCGACGGCAAGGACTGCGGTCGCGCCTGCCAGTTCATCCAGCCCGATTATCCGGGGTATGAGGCGCGTGTGCATGGCCGCACCGCAAACCCGGCACAGGGCGAAGAGGCGTTCTTTGGCGTGATCCAATCCATGCACCGCGCGCGCCTTGTGCCCGCAGCCCCCGGTGCGCAGTGGACAGGCATTACCACGGCGATTGCCGCAGCCCTGCTGGAAACCGGTGCGGTGGATGCGGTGCTGACCGTGGCACCTGACCCCACGGATCGCTGGAAACCCCTGCCCGTCATCGTGACCGACGCGGCGGCCATGGCACATGTGCGCGGCATGCGGATGGGCTATGCGCCAACCGTGGCCCTGCTGGAACCCGCCGCCGCCGCAGGGCACAAACGCATCGCAATGATCGGTATCCCCTGTCAGGTTTACGCCCTGCGCGCGCTTGAGGCGCAGTTGGGGTTCGACCGTATCTACGTGATCGGCACCCCCTGTTCGGACAACACGACCACCGAAAATTTCCATACCTTTCTTCGCCTGCTGGACCCCAAGCCTGACAGCATCAGCTATCTTGAATTCCGCGCCGATTTTCAGGTCGAACTGCGCTATGACGATGGCAGGCGCGGTCGCACGATCCCGTTTCTGCAACTGCCCATCAGCCAGCTGCCCGCCGATTTCTTTCCGCTGACATGCAAGACTTGTGTCGATTATACCAACCGTCTGGCCGATATCACCGTGGGTTACATGGGCGGCGATGGCGATCAATGGGTGATCGTGCGCAATGCGCGCGGGGCCGAACTGGTGGCGCTGCTGGGTGACAGGCTGGCCACACGATCCCTGACCGACAAAGGCAAACGCATGGGGGCGGTGAAAGGGTTCATGGAAAACACAGCGCGGGCGGCGGGTGGGATGCCGCTGCGCCGGATGCCGAACTGGCTGCGCCCGGTCGTCAGTTTCCTGCAACCCCGCATTGGTCCACGCGGCCTCGAATTCGCACGGGCGCGCGTGGAGATGAAGGCGGTCGAAACGATCCTGCACCTGCGCCGCACGCATCCGGCGCGGATCAAGAACATGGTGCCGGGGCATGTCTGGCGGCTGGTGCAACGCTATGGGCTGGTGCCGGACAAAGACGATGTGCGCTAAAGCGTATCATGCGCATTCACAGTGAGTGACCATGGATGTCGCGGGCAAGTGTCAGAATGGCCACTCAAAGCCGCGCGCGGCAACCGGACTGATGCCGTCTGCCACCGCCCGGCCCCGACAGGCGGGTGCCGCAGGCCAGACATACGGCAGGACGGCCACCCAAAATCGGACCGCGTGCGTGGTTCCGTGCCACCGCCCCCGACGCAGCGCCCCGCTTGACAGGTCTGCCAATCTCGCCCATTTCCGATCCAAACCCTACGGGAACATCCCTTGTCCGTATCCCCCCTTCTTGCCCTGCTGGAATCCCGCCGCGCCCGCATTGGCGTCATTGGCCTTGGCTATGTCGGCCTGCCCCTTGCCATCACCGTCGCGCGTGCCGGTTTCACCACCCTTGGCTTTGATACCGACCCCGCCAAGATCACCGCCATCGCCGCGCATCACAGCTATATCGAGGCTGTCTCCACCCCCATCCTCGCCGCAGAGGTCACTGCCAACCGCTTTTCCGCCACCGGCGATTTCGCCCGACTGGCCACCTGCGATGTCATCGTGATCTGCGTTCCCACCCCGCTCACCCGCCACCGCGAACCTGACCTGTCCTTCATCACCCGCACCTGCGACGACATCGCCCGCACCCTGCGCAAGGACCAGCTTATCGTTCTTGAATCCACCACCTACCCCGGCACCACCGATGGCCCCGTCCGCACCATACTGGAGGCCACCGGCCTGACATCCGGCACCGATTTCTTCCTTGGCTTTTCGCCCGAACGCGAAGATCCCGGCAACCGCGCCTTTGATACATCGACGATCCCAAAGGTCATCGCAGGCGATGGCGCGCAGGCTGGCGCGTTGATGCAGGCCTTCTACGGGGCCGTCGTCAAAACAACCGTCCCCGTATCCTCCAACGCCACCGCCGAAGCCGTGAAACTGACCGAAAACGTGTTTCGCGCCGTCAACATCGCCTTGGTCAACGAACT
>JANNKX010000209.1:0-9141 GCA_031396505.1 Rhodobacterales bacterium | reverse complement strand
TGGCTTCGTCCTGCCCCCCTTCGCCTACTGGACCCCGGCCGAATTCAAGGCCCGCCGCGACGCAGGCGCGATCATCGGCACCAGGATGGGCTGGGACATCACCGATTACGGTCAGGGCCGGTTCGACGCGTTGGGCCTTTTCCTTTTCACGCTGCGCAACGGGCGGCTGGCCGACCTGCAGCGCGGGGGCGGCATGTGCTATGCCGAAAAGCTGCTGATCTCGCGTCAGGATCAACTCTCGCCCATGCACACCCATGTCATCAAGGCCGAGGATATCATCAATCGTGGGGGGGCCACGCTGGTGGTGGAACTCTACGGGTCCGATGATCAGGGCCGGTTTGCCGATGATCGCGGCGGGCGCGTGCGCTGTGACGGGATCGACCGCGCCTACGGCCCCGGCGAAAAGCTGATGCTGGCACCGGGCGAAAGCGTGACCCTGATGCCGGGCGACTGGCATGCGTTCTGGGGCGATGGCGGCGATGTGCTGATCGGCGAGGTCAGCACGGTAAACGATGACGTCACCGACAATATCTTTGTCGATCCCATCGGTCGCTTTGCTGCGATTGATGAAGACGAGGCCCCGCTGCACCTGTTGGTCAGCGATTATGACCGCTGGCTGCTCGCCTGATCAGGCGCGCCTGTTAGGGCGGATCACCTTCAATCTGATGCAGATTGAAGGTGATCCAAGACACGAACCAGCTGCGTTTGTTGCGCGTTGCGTCTGATCGGCTGAACCCGGTCAGATGCAACACGCACGAGGGTTCGGGATCAGTTCGCCGGAACCGGGCAGGGCTTTGCCGCCGTCGCCACGCAGGCCGGCGTTGCCGCCGCAGGCGGGGTCACAGCAGGTGTCGCTGCCACAGGGGCTGTCACCGGGGCAGCTACGGGGGCCACAACCGCCGGGGCCACAACCGGTGCCGGGGCCACGATCAGATCAGGCGCAATCGGCAACCGTGGTGGCAGGGGCGGCAGCGCAACAGGGGCCACAACCAACGGATCGGGCGTCGCGGCAGGCCGGGCCGTCTGGCGCGGCGTTTCGCGGCGCGGCTGCGGTGGCGGCAGGGTCAGTTCGGTCGGGAACGTGCCATCACGGTTCATCACGATGACCTTGGCCCCCGCAGGCACCCGGTTATACAGATCGATCACGTCCTGATTGATCATCCGGATACAGCCTGACGATGCGTTCGATCCGATCGAATCCCATTCCGGCGTGCCATGGATGCGATAGCCGTAATCGACCCCATTTGTCGTCAGATACAACGCGCGTGCGCCCAAGGGGTTGGTCGGCCCCCCCGGCTGGCCATCTTCCCACCGGGCCAGTTCAGGCGACCGTTCAATCATTTCTTCCGGCGGCGTCCACGTCGGCCAGGGCTTGCGTTCCGTCACCAGCGCCTCACCCGACCATTCAAAGCCGTCGCGCCCCACGGCGATGCCATAGCGGATCGCCTTGTTCTCGCCCGTCACAAAATACAGCACGCGTTGTGCGGGGTTGATGATGATGGTGCCCGGCGCCTGATCAGAGGTATAGGTCACGACCTGGCGGCGGTAGGGTTCGGGCACCTGTTCCACCGGCACCGCAGGGACGGCAAAACCGTTGTCCGAGGTCGCAAGATACGCTGTTGTCTGATCAATCGTTGCCGGGGCCGCGATGGTTGCCACCGTGTTGCCTGCCGCATCAAGGACGGGCGTTGTGGGCACACAGGCCGAAATAAACAGGCCCGATAGCATAATGGCCATGGCAGAGGTCGAAGTCCGCAACATCAATCAAATCCCTTAAAGGTTCCGGCAATTCGTCCGGCTGATGAACTTTGCGTGAAACTATCGGAACGTGTGGCCCGCGTCAAAGGCTGGCCCGTCTGCGCACCCCTGCATGTGTCCGATTCGCGCCAATCCGCCCTTCAACAGACTGTGATCACGCGCCCTGCCTCAGGTCACACGCTGGCGCGCCTTGTATTCCGGGCGGTCCCACAGCGCCTGCGCCATGACCTCTGCCAGAATGTCGACCGCGCGTGCAATATCACCCGCCCCGATAAACAGCGGCGTGATGCCGAATCGCAGAATATCAGGGCTGCGGAAATCGCCGATCACACCGCGCGCGATCAACGCCTGCATGATCGCATAGCCCTCCGCGTGGCGGAATGACACCTGACTGCCGCGCCGCGCATGGGTCCGTGGCGTCGCCAGCGTCAGGGTCGGGCAGGCCGCCTCCACCCCCGCGATAAACTGATCACCCAAAGCCAGCGATGCCGCCCGCACATCCGCAATCGTGGTCATGTCCCACACATCCAACGCCGCCTCTAACGCGGCCAGTTGCAGCACGGGTGGTGTGCCCACGCGCATCCGCTCGATCCCGTTGCCGGGGCGGTAATCCAAATCAAAGGCAAAGGGGGCCTCATGCCCCAGCCAACCCGACAGGGCAGGGCGCACAACGCCCGCATGGCGCGGCGCGACATAGATAAAGGCAGGCCCGCCAGGGCCGGAGTTCAGGTACTTATATGTGCAGCCCACCGCGAAATCCGCACCACACGCTGCCAGATGCACCGGCAGCGCCCCCGCACTATGCGCCAGATCCCACACCGTGACCGCCCCTGCGCCGTGCGCCCGCGCCGTCAACGCCGCCATGTCATGCCTCGCCCCCGTGCGGTAATCCACTTCCGTCAGCAGCATCACCGCAACACTGTCATCCATCGCGCCTGCCACATCCTCGGGTGCCACCGTTTTCAAACGATAGCCATCGCCCAGCGTCCGGCACAGCCCTTCGGCCATATACAGATCGGACGGGAAATTCCCGGTATCAGACAGGATCACGCGGCGCGCGGGGTTCATCTCCAACGCCGATGCCAAGGCCTGATAAACCTTGATCGACAGCGTGTCGCCCATCACCACCGACCCCGGTTCTGCCCCGATCAGGGCCGCCACACGGTTGCCCACACGGCTGGGTTGATCCATCCAACCCGCCTTGTTCCACCCGGTGATCAGCAATTCGCCCCATTCGCGTTCCACGACCTGTGCCACCCGCGCAGCCGCCCCGCGCGGCAGCGGCCCCAGCGAATTGCCGTCCAGATAGATCATCCCGTCCGGCAGATGGAACATCCGCCTGGTCGCGGCAAAATCGGTCGTCATGCATGTCTCTCCCATTCCCCAGCATCCAAGTGCGGCAGCCATGCAGATTGGTCAAGCCTTGCACATCACGCAGGCGCGCGCGACAGTGTCGCAAAGCCAAGGGGATGACATGCTGCACCGTCTTTTGCGCCAATGGGAAAGCCCGCCAACATGGCTTTTGCTGTTCATCGCCGTCGCATGGCTGCAGGCCCGCATGCTGCCCCTGCTGCCGGTCTTGCCCGCAACCCGCCACCTCAGCACGCTGTTCATCGCCGCGGGCCTTGTAATGATCGCCGTCGCCGCATGGCAGTTTCGCACCCACAATACCACCATCCTGCCGCGTGAGGTGCCCCGCACCATGATCGACACCGGGCTATATGCCTATAGTCGCAATCCGATTTACGTGGCCGACGCCCTGATCCTTGCGGGCTGTGCCTTGCGCTGGGATATGGCCGCCCTTGTGCTGGTGCCCGGCTTTGTCTGGATCATCACCACCCGCTTTATCATCGGCGAAGAGGTCGGCCTGCGCACCCAGTTCGGCCCCGCCTTTGACAGCTATGCCACCCGCGTGCGGCGCTGGATTTAGGCGGGGCGCATGAAACATCACGTCACAACCGCCAAAGTGGTTGAAACTTTATTGCGCGGTGGTATGTCGCGGTAACTGCAAATCGGGGGAAAGCCTTTGAAAATTGGTGCGCTGACAGAAATTTTCGCCGGTGAAAACCGCGTCGCCATGACACCGGAATCGGCCGCGCAACTGGCCAAACTGGGGCATGCATCCGTCATTCAGGCGGGGGCAGGGGCCAAGGCCGGATTTTCAGACGCGGCCTATGCGGCGTCAGGCGTGACCGTGCTGCCCGATGCCGCCGCCGTGCTGGCCGCCGCCGATGTCATCGTCAAGGTGCGCGGGCCGGACGTGGCCGAGGCAAAGGCCCTGCGCAAGGGCCAGACCCTGATTTCCTTCTTCTGGCCCGCCCAGAACCCTGATCTGCTGGAAACGGTCAAGACGCAGGGGGCCACCGTCATCGCCATGGACATGGTGCCGCGCATCAGCCGCGCGCAGAAGATGGATGCGCTGTCGTCGATGGCCAATATCGCAGGCTACCGCGCGGTGATCGAGGCCGGGTCGAACTTTGGCCGCTTCTTCACCGGGCAAGTGACCGCCGCAGGCAAGGTGCCCCCGGCGCGGGTGCTGGTGGTGGGTGCAGGCGTGGCCGGTCTTGCCGCGATTGGCACAAGCGTGTCGCTTGGCGCGATCGTCAATGCCTTTGACGTGCGCCCCGAAGTGGCCGAACAGATCGAATCGATGGGTGCCAGCTTCGTGTATCTGGAGTTTGATGCGTCGGAACTGCCCGATGGTGCGGCAACGGGCGGCTATGCGGCCCCGTCCAGCCCCGCCTTTGCGGCCAAGCAGCTTGCCAAATTCCGCGAGCTTGCGCCCGAGATCGACATCGTCATCACCACTGCCCTGATCCCCGGCAGGCCTGCGCCAAAGCTGTGGACGGCTGACATGGTCGCGATGATGAAGCCCGGATCGGTGATCGTCGACCTTGCCGCCGAACGCGGTGGCAACTGTGACCTGACCGTGCCGGATGAAAAGATCGTCAGCGAAAATGGTGTCACGATTGTCGGCTATACCGATTACCCATCACGCATGGCCGCACAGGCATCGACACTTTATGCCAATAATATCCGTCACATGCTGTTCGATCTTACACCAAAGAAAGACGGCGTGATCGTCCATAACATGGAAGATGACGTGATCCGCGGGGCCACCGTTGCCCATGCGGGTGCTGTCACCTATCCGCCGCCACCGCCCAAGATCGCAGCCATCGCCGTGGCCAAGCCAAAGCCGAAAGCGGTGGAGCTGACGCCGGAAGAACGCCGTGCCGCAGAAACGGCCGCCTTCCGGACCCAGACCCGCAACCAGTTCATGCTGCTGGGCATCGGCGGTGGCCTGTTGTTGCTTGCAGGCCTTTACGCCCCTGCCAGCTTCATGTCGCACTTCATCGTGTTCGTGCTGTCCTGCTTTGTCGGCTTTCAGGTCATCTGGAACGTCAGCCACAGCTTGCACACGCCCCTGATGGCCGTGACCAACGCGATTTCGTCGATCATCATCCTTGGCGCGCTCTTGCAGATCGGGTCGGGCAACTGGCTGGTCATCATCCTTGCCGCCCTGTCGGTGTTCATGGCCGGGATCAACATTTTCGGTGGCTTCATGGTCACCCGGCGCATGCTCGCCATGTTCCAGAAGTCGTAAGGGGGCCGATATGGATTACGGATTTACCACGGCGGCCTATGTGGTTGCGGCTGTTCTTTTCATCCTTTCACTCGGCGGGTTGTCGGGCCAGGAAAGCGCCAAGCGCGCCGTCTGGTATGGCATCGTCGGCATGGCCCTCGCCGTTGTCGCCACCCTGATGGGGCCGGGGCTTGGCCTGTGGTGGTTGTCGGCGCTGCTGATCGTGGCGGGCGGGGCCATCGGCTGGGTCGTCGCACAGCGCGTGCAGATGACCGAAATGCCGCAGCTTGTGGCAGCGATGCACAGCCTTGTCGGGTTGGCGGCGGTGTTCATCGGATACAACACCCATATCGAAATGGTCAGCGTGGCCGGCATGGCCGAAGAGGCCAAGGCCGCACTCGCAGGCTTTGCTGCCGTCATCGCCCACAAATCCCCGGTGGAGATTTCCATTCTTCGGGTCGAAACCTTTCTTGGCGTGTTCATTGGGGCCGTCACCTTTACCGGCTCCGTCATCGCCTTTGGTAAACTGGCGGGCCGCGTCGATGGCAAGGCCACAAAACTGCCCGGCGGGCATCTGCTGAACGCCGCCGCCGCCGCGATCTCCATCGTGCTGCTGGTGGTCTATCTGCAAACCGGATCATCCCTCGCGCTGATCGGGATGACCATTGCCGCGCTGTTTATCGGCTATCACCTGATCATGGGCATCGGCGGCGCCGATATGCCCGTCGTCGTGTCGATGCTGAACAGCTATTCGGGCTGGGCCGCGGCGGCGATCGGCTTTTCGCTGTCCAATGACCTGCTCATTGTCGTGGGCGCACTTGTTGGCTCCTCCGGTGCGATCCTGTCCTACATCATGTGCAAGGCGATGAACCGGTCCTTCATCTCTGTGATCCTCGGCGGCTTTGGTGGCACCAGCGGCCCACAGATGGAGGTTACCGGCGAACAGATCGCGATTGATGCCGAAGGTGTGGCCGCAGCACTGAACGATGCCGACAGCGTCATCATCATTCCGGGCTATGGCATGGCCGTCGCACAGGCCCAGCAATCGGTGTCGGAACTGACCCGCAAACTGCGCGCCAAGGGCAAAACCGTGCGCTTTGCCATCCACCCCGTCGCAGGGCGGCTCCCCGGCCACATGAACGTACTGCTGGCCGAGGCGAAGGTCCCCTATGACATCGTGATGGAAATGGACGAGATCAACGATGATTTCCCGTCCACCGACGTGGCCATCGTGATCGGGTCGAACGACATCGTGAATCCGGCTGCACAAGAGGACCCGAACTCGCCGATCGCAGGCATGCCCGTGCTGGAATGCTGGAAGGCGAAACAGGTGTTCGTCTCCAAACGCGGGCAGGGGACCGGGTATTCCGGCATCGAGAACCCTCTGTTTTACAAGGAAAACACGCGGATGTTCTATGGTGACGCGAAAAAAAGCCTTGATGCCCTGATACCGATGATCGACTGAACCGGGGGGCTGGGCATATTGCCCAGCCCCGCCTATTCCGCCGCCTTGTCAAACGTCATCAGCAGCACCTCCTGCCCCGCGACCTGCAGGGCCGCTGATGCCGCGCGCACTTGCGCCATCGCGGCCTCCACTGCCGCGCGGTCATAAGGCCGGGCGGCGGCCGCCTCGAACATCGCGCGCCGCGCCTGACCCAGTTCGCGCAATGGCCTGCGCAAAGTGTGCCGGTTCTCGCGCAGAACCTCGCGGAATTCCTGTCTGATCTCGGGCGGCAGATCGGCAAATCCGCCGCCCCTGCCATTCATTACCCCGCGCAGATCATTAAACCGCAGGAACAGGCCCAGCACGGCGGCGTTGGCCAGCAACGAGGCCGCAACCACCACCCAGAACATGACGCGCAACACCGGGTTCATTCCACGGCCTCTATGTTCAGCAAGGCATCAACCCCCGCCGCGTCAAGCAACCCGTCGCCCAACAGCAGCGATGCAATCAGCGCATCCTCCGTCGCACTTTGCACCTGCGTCATCAGGATCGGCGTCGCCACCAAGACCGATGCAAAGGCCAGTGCCGCGCCCTTCGCATGCCGCCCGAACAGCCCGAAAATTCCGCCATCCCCATCGCGGATGCGCGTCAGCACGCGCGCGGTCAGCCGCGCCTCATCCACGCGATAGGCGCTTGCCGCCCGCACCAACCCGTCTATCCGGTCATCATCCTGCATCGTCATCCCCTACGTCGCGGCGCAACTGACGTCGCGCCCGCACCAGCAATTGTTCCACCGCCCCCGCGCTCGTTCCCATCGCCTCGGCAATCGCCGCCGTTTCCAAACCCGCCACCGCACACAGCATGATGGCCATCCGTTGGCGTTCCGGCAAGGCCGCAATCCCCACCCGCACCTGTGCCAGCCGTTGTCGCCCCGCCACCACGGCTGTTACATCCGGTGCCGTGTCGGGCAGCACCTCTGCCCAATCGTCTGCACTTTCGCGCCCAAAGATCCGCCAGAACCGCTGCCGCCGATGCCTGTCGATACACAGGTTCACCGCGATCCGGTAAATCCATGTCGCCACTTTCGCCCGTGCCGGATCATAGCGCCCCGCCATCCGCCACACCCGCAAGAACGTTTCCTGTGCAATCTCTTCGCCGTCCGCGCGGTTGCCCAGATAGCGCCCGGCAAACACCGCAACATCACGCCCGAACAGCCCCATCAACCGCGCCAGCGCAGTTTCGCGCCCGGCGGCAATCTCGGCCATCAGCCTTTCGGCCTCCTGCGCGGTATCGGTGCGCGTCACACAAAAATCCCTGCCAGATATCGTCTTGATCTACCCGATCCCATCCCCCCGGACGAGCGTTTTGCCCGCCCCGGGGAAAAGGTCGCCGCGCCGTCGTGGTCGGCCTGCCTCAGTTGCGGCGCTGCCAGGTAAAGCTGCGCGTCCGTGTCTCACCATTCGGCCCTGTCGTGGTGCCGGTGCGTTGCCCTTCGGTGGCCGTGCCGGTGCTGGTCCAGTCGGTGCGCGCCGTGCGCCCGTTCGGCCCTACATAGGTGCTTTGCCCGGAACAGGCGTATCCACCGTTGCCGTTGCCCCCACAGGACCGTGTGCTTTCGGCCGTACCGCCATTCGATCCGTTCCATGTCCATTGGCCATCGGCCAGCGCAGGAAGGCCCGCACCAAGGGTGACGATGCAGGCAAGCGTTGCAAGACGTAACATATCAGATCTCCTTTTTGCATGATGATCGGGATGGGTTGGTCTCAGCGGCGATGCCGGCCCCTGATCTCGTCAAACTCCGCGCGGGTGACAATGTCGTCACCATCCGCATCGGCGCGGTCGAACAGCGGATTGAAAGCCGTGAATTCGTCCAGCGACAGGTTGCCATCGGCATCGGTGTCGCCCGGCACGCCATCCGCTGCCACCTGCCGCCGCATCGCCTCGCGCATCGCCGTGCGTTCCGCGGCATCCAGCAGGCCATCGGCATTGGCGTCGGCGGTGGTGAACATCTCGGTCTTGTGTGCAGCGACTTCTGCCGCCGTCACCTTGCCGTCGGCATCGGCGTCAAGCCGTTGGAACATGCGGTCGCCATGTCCGCCCGCCTCGGCCATCACGGGCAGGGCAAGAATGCAGGTCGTCATCAGAATGGTGGAAATGCGTGTCATGTGATCCTCGTTTTATGTGCCGTCCTCACGGGGCGGATACAGGCTTTACGCAGATGCGATCCTTGTCCTACGCCCACCCAGGCAGGTTTTCTTCCTGCCGGGCAAACGGGCAGTTGTGGCCATTGCCGCACAACGCAAAGCCCATCGCGCAGCCGATCGGCGTTTTGCCGCATTGCGCCTTTACCGCCAAA
>JANNKX010000193.1:0-1811 GCA_031396505.1 Rhodobacterales bacterium | reverse complement strand
TCTGCGGCATCGGCGCGGCGTTCGGCCTTTACCAATACTCGGCGACGAAGAAGCTGCCCGTGCATACCTCGATGAGCGACGTGTCGAACATCATCTGGGAGACGTGCAAGACCTACCTCTGGCAGCAGGGTAAATTCCTCGTCGTGCTGTGGATTCTCATAGCGTCGTGCATCGTCTATTACTTCTTCGGGCTCCAGCACAAGTCCGTCGGCGACGTGGCCGTGATTCTTGCGTGTTCGGTGCTGGGCATCCTCGGCAGCTACGGCGTGGCGTGGTTCGGCATCCGCATCAACACGGTGGCCAACTCGCGCACCGCATTCTCCGCGCTGAAGGGGGATCCGCTTGCGACGCTTGGAATTCCGCTGCGCTCGGGCATGAGCGTGGGGCTGTTGCTCGTTTGCGTGGAGCTGTTCTTCATGATCTGCATTCTTATTTTCCTGCCAACCGACCTCGTCGGCCCCTGCTTCATCGGCTTTGCGATCGGTGAATCGTTAGGCGCGTCCGTGCTGCGGATCTGCGGCGGCATTTTCACCAAGATCGCCGACATCGGATCGGACCTGATGAAAATCGTTTTCAACCTGCCCGAAGATGATCCCAAAAACCCCGGTGTCATTGCCGACTGCACCGGTGACAACGCCGGCGACTCGGTGGGCCCCACCGCCGACGGCTTTGAAACCTACGGCGTAACCGGTGTCGCGCTGATCGCCTTCCTCGCGCTGGCACTGGCGGACAGCCAGGACGTTTGTGCGATGTTGATCGTCTGGCTGTTCGTCATGCGCACGCTGATGATCGTAACCTCGCTAGGTTCCTATCTGGTCAACGAAATGATCAGCAAGGCGATGTATAGCGGCAAGAAGGACTTTGATTTCGAAGCGCCGCTCACCCACTTGGTGTGGCTGACTTCCGCGGTATCCATCGGCGTCACCTTCGTGGCGAGCAAGGTGTTGCTAGGCGATTTCGAGTTCGCCGGCAAGGCGCTGCCTGATCTGTGGTGGGTTCTTTCCTTGATCATTAGCTGCGGCACGGTGGCCGGCGCGGTGATCCCCGAGTTTACAAAAGTTTTCGTCAGCACCAACTCGCGCCACGTCAAGGAAGTGACTAACTGTTCGAAACACGGCGGGGCCTCCCTCAACATTTTATCAGGCTTCGTTGCGGGTAATTTCTCCGCCTTCTGGATGGGGCTCGTCATCATGCTATTGATGTTCGGCGCGTGGCAGTTCTCCACCAACTCGGACCTAATGGCGATCATGCCCGCGCAGTTCGCCTTCGCCGCGCCGATCTTCGCGTTCGGTCTTGTGGCCTTCGGTTTCCTCGGCATGGGACCGGTGACCATCGCGGTGGATAGTTATGGTCCGGTGACGGACAACGCGCAGTCGGTTTATGAACTCAGCCAGATCGAAGCCAGCCCCGGCATCGCCGCAGAAATCAAAAAAGACTTCGGATTCAATGCCGACTTTGAAAACGCCAAGTATCAGCTCGAGAAAGGCGACGGCGCTGGCAACACCTTCAAGGCCACCGCCAAGCCGGTGCTCATCGGCACCGCCGTGGTTGGCGCGACGACGATGGTCTTCGGCATCATCATGCTGTTGGAAAACATGTTCGGAGGTGTGGTCACCAAGCTCTCCATCGTGCAGCCGGAAATCATCCTCGGCCTCATCATGGGCGGCTCGGTCATTTACTGGTTCACCGGCGCGTCCTGTCAGGCCGTCGTCACCGGCGCCTATCGGGCCGTGGTTTACATCAAGGACAACATGAAGCTCGATGTCACCACCGCATCGGACCAGGACAGCAAGGAAGTCGTCGCCATCTGC
>JANNKX010000164.1:0-3516 GCA_031396505.1 Rhodobacterales bacterium | reverse complement strand
CTGATTTCCTTGAGTTTCAGCGCACCCTCCAAGGCCATTGGAAACATCGCGCCGCGGCCCAGAAACAGCACATCCTGGGCGCGGGACAGTTCATCGGCGATTCTGATGATGGGGCGCGACAGCGTGAGGGCGTGGTTCATCAGGCCGGGGAGGGCGCGCAGGGATGCAAGCTGTGTGGCGAGGCTGGCGGCGTCGATGCGGCCACGATCAAGGGCGGCTTTGAGGGCAAGCAGGGCGAGGATGGTCAACTGGCAGGTGAACGCCTTGGTGGAGGCGACGCCGACCTCGACGCCGGCCATGATCGGAAGGGATAGATCGGATTCGCGGGCGATGGAGGATGTGGGCACATTGACGACGGAGACAATCTTGGCGACCTTGTCTTTTGTGTACCTGAGGGCTGCCAGAGTGTCGGCGGTTTCGCCCGACTGGCTGACGAAGATGGCCCAGGATCTGTCGGACATGGGCGGTTCGCGGTAGCGGAATTCAGAGGCGACGTCGATGTCGGCGGGCAGGCCTGCGATCTGTTCGAACCAGTATTTTGCGACGTGGCAGGCATAGCTGGCAGTGCCACAGGCGACAAGGGAGACGCGATCAACGCCTGTGAAATCAATACCTTCGGGAAGGTTTATGCTGTCGTCTTGCAGATAGTGTTTCAGGGCATCGGCGATGACCACCGGTTGTTCGGCGATTTCCTTGGCCATGAAATGCTTGTAACCGGCCTTTTCGATGCGGGTGGCGTCAATCTGGATGGTCGTCATGGCGCGGTTGGCAAGGCGGCCCGTCGCATCATGGATTTCGGCGCCATGGCGGGTGATGACGGCCCAGTCGCCTTCCTCCAGATAGGTGATACGGTCGGTGAGCGGTGACAGGGCGATGGCATCGGAGCCCACGAACATCTCGCCGTCGCCATGCCCGATGGCGAGGGGGGAGCCTTTGCGGGCGGCGATGATCAGGTTTTCTTCGCCATCGAAGAGAAAGCACAGCGCGAACGCGCCTTGCAGGCGTTTGATTGTGGCCTTGGCGGCGGCGATGGGGGCAAGACCCTGATCCATGTACATCTTTGCCAGAAGAGCGACGGTTTCGGTGTCGGTCTCAGATTCCCACGCAAGGCCTGCTTCGGTCAGTTCGGCACGCAACGCGCGAAAGTTTTCGATGATGCCGTTATGGACGACTGCGACCGATCCCGCCTTGTGCGGATGGGCGTTGGTGACGGTGGCCGCGCCATGTGTGGCCCAGCGGGTGTGGCCGATGCCAGCCTTTCCGGCGAGCGGGTTGTGGACCAGCAGATCGGAGAGGTTCACGAGCTTTCCCACGGCGCGGCGGCGGTCGAGCGTGCCGTTGTGGATGGTGGCAATGCCCGCAGAATCATAGCCGCGATATTCGAGGCGTTTGAGGCTTTCGACCAGCAGGGGGGCAACCTCGTGATGGCCGAGAATCCCGATAATACCGCACATTTAAGAACCTTCCTTCGCGCCCTTGATGGCGCGCAACCTGTCCATCAGGCGGAGCGCCAGACCGGGTTTGTTGACCTGTTTCGCGCGGCCAAGTGCAAGCGCGCCTGCGGGCACATCATCGGTGATGACCGAACCCGATCCGGTCATTGCCGCGGCACCGATGGTGATCGGCGCGATGATCATCGTATCAGAACCGATGAAGGCACGATCACCAATCGTCGTCCGGTGTTTGAGGACGCCGTCATAATTACACGTCACAACGCCTGCACCGATGTTTACGTGTTCGCCGACGCTTGCATCAGCTACATATGCCAGATGATTGATTTTGCTGCCTTCTGCGACAATGGCGTTCTTGATTTCGACAAAGTTGCCGATCCGCACATCCTCGGCCAGCTCGGTGCCGGGGCGCAGCCTTGCGAAGGGGCCCACGGTGGCACCCCGGCTGATGTGGCAGCCCTCAAGATGGCAGAAGGCCTTGATTTCGGCGCCGGATTCGATGGTGACGCCGGGACCGAAGATGACGTTTGGACCGATGGTGGCGTCGCGGCCAATATGGGTGCCAAGCGCGAAGAACACGGTATCGGGGGCGGTGAGGGTCGCGCCGTTTTCCATCGCCTCAGCCCGCGCGCGGGATTGAAAGGCGGCCTCGGCGGCGGCCAGTTCGACGCGGGTATTGATGCCGAGGGTTTCGGATTCGTCGCAGATCACCACGCCTGCGGTCAGGCCGCGCGCGCGGGCAAGCGCGACGATGTCTGTCAGGTAGTATTCACCCGCGGCATTGGCGTTGGTGACGGCGGCGACAAGGCTGGCTAGGATTGCGGCATCGGCACAGATCACGCCGGAATTGCAGAGTGTTATGGCGCGTTCCTCGGGTGAGGCATCGTTGAATTCGACGATCCTTTCGAGGCTGTCGCCGTTGGTGACAAGGCGGCCATAGCGGCCGGGATCGGCGGCGCGAAAGCCCAGGACGACGACGGCGTGGGAACGCCGCGTGTCCTGCATCGCGGTCAGGGTTTCGGGGCGGATGAAGGGGGTATCGCCGTAAAGCACAAAGGCATCACCGGTGAAACCGGTCAGTTGCGGGGTGGCCTGTCCGACGGCATGGGCGGTGCCGAGCTGTTCGGACTGGACGACCATGGTGATGCGGTCATCAAAGGCGAGAGCGGCTTTGATGACTGTGTCGGCACCGTGGCCTGCCACCACGATGATGCGGTCGGGGTCCAGTGATTGCCCTGCCGTCAATGCGTGATGCAGGAGGGGGGCGGCACCGACCTTGTGCAGGACTTTGGGCAGGTCCGAATTCATGCGTGTGCCCTGACCTGCGGCCAGAACGATTACTGCGACGGCCATGTTGCCCCTTCCCTTATCGTTCCGCCCGTTTTACCCCCAAAGCAGTGCTGCGCAAGGGGCCGCACCCTCACGGATGGTTACAGAATGCGAACAGTGGTTTTTGATCTGGACGGGACGCTGGCGGATACGAGTGCGGATCTGCTGGCGGCGGCGAATGTGTGCTTTGCCGATATGGGGTATGGCGATGTGCTGGGGCCGGGGGATGCGCTGGTGGCGTTTCACGGGGGTCGGGCGATGCTGCGGGCGGGGTATGACCGGTTGGGGCTGGGGCTGAGCGAGGCGGATGTGGACCGTTTGTATCCGGTACTGCTGGCGGCCTATGCGGATGGGATTGACACGCATACCCGGCTGTATCCTGGCGTCGTGACGGCACTGGAGGTGCTGGCAGGGCAGGGCTATGCCCTTGCGATCTGCACGAACAAGCCTGCGGGGCTGGCTGAAACGCTTGTTGCGCGGTTGGGGATACGGGGGATGTTCGGGGCGCTGGTGGGGGCCGATACGCTGCCGGTGCGCAAGCCGGACGTGGCGCCGTATAGGCTGGCGGTTGAGCAGGCGGGCGGGGTGATGGCGCGGTCGATGCTGGTGGGGGATACGGAGACGGACCGCAAGACAGGGCTGGCGGCGGGGGTGCCCGTGGCGCTGGTGACATTCGGGCCGGAGGGGGCGGGGGTCGCGCGGATGGGGCCCGAGGCGTTGCTGGATCACTATGATG
>JANNKX010000151.1:0-3710 GCA_031396505.1 Rhodobacterales bacterium | reverse complement strand
GCGGACGTCCGCGCCGCGACGCCCTCCGTCGCGGGCGAGATCGTCGTTCCTGTGCGCGACGACCTTCTCGCCGATCTGACGCAGCGCCAGTCCCGGCTCTCCCACCTCGTCCGGATGCGCGTGGATCGGGCGTGACCAAGGCGGTGGCGGCTTATCTGTTTGACGACGATCAGGCGATGGTGCGTATCGACATGTCGGAATACATGGAAAAACATTCGGTTGCGCGTCTGATCGGGGCACCGCCCGGCTATGTCGGGTATGAAGAAGGCGGTGCGCTAACCGAGGCTGTGCGGCGCAGGCCCTATCAGGTGATCCTGTTTGACGAGGTGGAAAAGGCCCATCCCGATGTGTTCAACGTGCTGTTGCAGGTGCTGGACGATGGCATCCTGACCGATGGCCACGGCCGCCGTGTGGATTTCAAGCAGACGCTGATCGTGCTGACATCGAACCTTGGGGCGCGGGCGCTGGCGGAACTGCCCGAAGGGGCGGATCCTGCGGCGGCACGGCGTGAGGTGGAAGAGGCGGTGCGCGCCCATTTCCGGCCCGAATTCCTGAACCGGCTGGATGAGCAGGTGATCTTCGATCGGCTCAACCGCGCCGACATGGGGGCGATCGTCGCAATCCAGATGAAGCGACTGGAAGATCGGCTTGCCGCACGCAAGATCACGCTGGCACTCGATGATGGTGCGCGTACATGGCTGGCGAACGAAGGCTATGACCCGGTGTTTGGCGCGCGCCCCCTGAAGCGGGTCATTCAGCGGCATCTGCAAGACCCGCTGGCCGAAATGATCCTGTCGGGCGATGTGCTGGACGGGGCCACCGTACACGTCACATCGGGGCCAGAAGGGTTGATGATCGGCGACCGGGTCAGCGCATCCCGCCGTGATCGCCCGGCGCAAGCCGTGGTGCATTGATCATGCCCTGTGCGGCGTCCCCATTTTGGGGTGCCGCGCAAGGATTGCGGGGGTGCGCGCGTCAGATCAGAACGCGCGCTTCATCCTCGGTTGGCATGCGGCCTTGCGGGGTCAGGCGATCCACCGCTTCGGGCAAGGCGGCACTGAGACGGGTCAGAAGTTCCATCCGGGTCAGCCCGGTTTTCTGTGAAAGTTCGTCAAGCGTGTCATCATCAAGGATGTCGTGCAGTTCTTCACTGCCAAGTTCGCTGTTCGGGCCGGTTCCAACCCAACTTTGCGCGCGGGCGGATTGCACGGGATTGGTAAAGCGTCCGATCAGTTCGGCAAGACCGGCGGCCAGACCACCGTTTCCGGAAAGCAAACCGCGCAGATTGTCGATCACCCCGGCCCCCGGCCCGGTTTCGCGGGCTGTTGCGGGCATGTGAAATGGCCCGTCATCGGTGGGCATATGGCTCGTAGGTGGGCGGTTGTCCGCAGTGCTGTTACGCGGCATCATGCCGGCGATCTTGTCGCGGTTCTGATAGCCTGCGACGGCCAACAGCCCCAGCAGTGCAATCATGGATGGGCTTCCCTTGCGCATGCAGACGTCTCCTTTTGTCGGGTTGGTGACTTTACGCCCGGCGGCGCAGAAAGCCGAAAATCATCAGGACGATGATGGCGCCGACCACGGCACCAATCAGGCCCGCACCACTGCCCGGACCGTACCAGCCAAGGTTTTGCCCCAGATAGGTTGCAACAAACGCGCCCGCCACACCCAGCAATGTGGTCATGACAAAGCCCGACGGTTCATTATCGCCGGGCATTAGGAATTTGGCGATGATGCCCGCCACAAAGCCGATGATGATTGTCCAGATAATGCCCATGATCGTCCCCAGAAGCTGCATCCGACCGCCTGTTCCAGACGATCACTGGGCAATCAACGTGGGACAGGGCGGTTGGTTCCAACGGGCCGATCACAGTCCGTAAAGGGTGGCCCCGGATATTTGTCCGGGGCCCTGCCAATTCATGCGAACAGAAAGTCGGTGGCATCCAGTTGATGCGCACGCACGCCTGCCAGTTCGATCTTGTCACCATTGCCAAGGTCGATCACCGTCAGCCCACGGAAGCCGTGGATGGCGTGTTCCAGCGCCTCAAACCCCGCAAGGGCAAAGGCCGACAGATCGATCTTGTCGATCCCATTGCGGAAATCGAGGATCGTGTCGGTCTGGCTGCCAGCGGCAAAGACAAAGGTATCCATGCCCGCGTTGCCGGAAAGAAAGTCGCGCCCGGCGCCGCCTGTGATAACATCATCGCCTTGCCCGCCATGAATGACGTCGCGGCCATCGTCGCCTTTGATCGTGTCATTGTCCTGATTGCCAAAGATCACGTCATTCCCTGTGCCACCCAGCAGCACGTCATTCCCGCGCCCGCCAAAGATCACGTCGTTGCCGCCGTTGCCGTCGACAAAGTCATTGTCGCGCCCGACATGGATCACGTCGGATTTTTCCCCGGCAATGATGAAGTCGACGTTTTTATCGCCGTTCGATTTCAGGATATCGACCGGAATAAGCACGCCGTCGATGACATGAACCACGCCATTTGCGGCCTGAATATCCGTCGCAATGATGTTGGGATTGGCAAGATCAGGATCGCCGTCCACAAGGGCTGCCCCCTGCACACCCAGCGATGTACCAAGCAGGGTATCTATGGACGTTGCAGACAGAACCTGGCTGGCCTGCAGCGATTCAGGCACGACGTGATACAGCAAGATGTCGGTCAGCAGCGGAATTGGGCTACCACCGCCCGACAACAGCGTCAGCGCATCGACAACGAAGTCAAAGGCCGCAGCCTCTGTTGTGCCCTTGAAGCCCAGCGTTTTGGCAAGGTTCATGAACGCCGCATCATTGGGGGCAAAAACCGTCAGATCGGCAGCGGGATCATTCAGCACATCGGCAAGACCTGCGGCCTGTACGGCCTTCAACAGCAGATCAAAGTCTTTCGGATTGGTGTCGAAATCGCCGCTGGCCGCCACAATGCCGGTGATCGTGGGGGCATCGTTGCCGGGCAGGTCCACCGGCAACAAAACGCGGTCGATGACGTGCACAATGCCGTTCGATGCCGCGATGTCGGTCTGCACAAGGGAAGGGTTGATCAGATCAGGCTCTTTGTCCACCAGCGTCACGCCATCAGCAGTCAGCGTCTGACCGTTCAGCGTGGCGACGATCGGGTTCGCGGCAATCTCTGCCAATGTCTTGGCCCCGGCCGAGACATGGTAAAGGATCACGTCGCGGATGGTTGTCGCGGGCAATGCGCCGATAAGGAATGTGGTCACCGCGCCTTCGTCTGCGGTGTTTCCGGTGTAACCCAGATCCTTGGCCAGTTGACCGAAGGCGGCATCGGTTGGGGCGAAAACTGTCAGATTGGCCCCGGCAGCCGACAACGCACCCAACAAATTTGTGCCGGGCAGGCTGTTGTCCACAAATTGCAGGGCAGACACGAGGATATTGAAACGGGCATCGCCCGCAGCGATTGCGGCAATTGACGTCATGTGAACCTCCTGAGTTCGCAGATGTGATACGATCAAACCTGTGGCGGACGTCCCAAAGCATTATCGGATCTGCGCACAGGCCGGTGGGATGCGTAGGCTATTCACTGCAAGCGGTATTTCGTCTGTGCCGCTCCAGAAATGAATGGCGGCACTGATAGAGAAAAATGCACTTAGGTCGTGGACCGCCCGGCAAATCACGGGCGGTCCGTCGCATCAGTACACAGCGGTGGCAGGATCACGGCATCGTTGACGTGGATCACGCCGTTCGA
>JANNKX010000139.1:0-9454 GCA_031396505.1 Rhodobacterales bacterium | reverse complement strand
GTGCAGTCGATCCAGATCGAAGCGCGTGCGGTGCAGGGATCGCTGTTGGAAGGGGCGCTTGGGCTGTTGGCCAAGGGCGGCATCGGCGGCAAGGGTGCCGGGCAACTGCGCGGCTTTTCCGACGCCGTTGCACGCTGGCATGCCGCCACGCGGGTAGACGGGTACGACCATGTGCGGCTGGCCGAAACGATCCTTGAAGAATCCGGCTATACCGAAATGTGGCAGAACGACAAGACGCCCGAAGGCCCCGGTCGGCTGGAAAACCTGAAGGAACTCGTGAAGGCGCTGGAGCAGTTTGAGAATTTGCAGGGGTTTCTGGAACACGTCAGCCTGATCATGGAAAACGACACCGAAGAGGCGGTTGAAAAGGTCACGATCATGACGCTGCATGCGGCCAAGGGGCTGGAATTTCCCGCCGTGTTCCTGCCGGGATGGGAGGACGGTTTGTTCCCCAGCCAGCGCAGCATGGACGAAAGTGGCGTCAAGGGGTTGGAGGAAGAGCGCAGGCTGGCCTATGTGGGGATCACGCGGGCCGAGGACTTGTGCACGATTTCATTTGCGTCGAACCGCCGGGTTTACGGGCAATGGCAAAGCCAGTTGCCCAGCCGGTTCATTGATGAATTGCCGCCCGCGCATGTCGGTGTGCTGACCCCGCCGGGCCTTTATGGAGGCGGGTTCGGGGCAGCGGCGGCGGTCGGGTTTGGATCGGCCATTGAGGAACGGGCAACCAAGGCTGATGTCTATAACTCGCCCGGTTGGCGGCGGTTGCAGGACCGCGCCGCAACGCGGCCGGTGTCGCAGCCGCAAGAAGCGCGGCATGTGACGATTGATGCATCAGCCGTATCGGCCTACAGCCGGGGGGACCGCGTGTTTCACATCAAGTTCGGTTATGGGACCGTGCTGGGGATCGAAGGCGACAAGCTGGATATCCGGTTCGATAAGGCGGGTGACAAGAAGATCGTGGCGCGGTTCGTGATGGACGCGGATACGGTGGACGATGTGCCGTTCTGAAGGGCAGGGGGCTCGCCCCCTCTTGGCGCGTGCCGCGCCAATTCACCCCGAGGATATTTGAACAGAGAGGAAGTTGTCAGGACGCGAGGGTCTTGATGGCCGCCCGCAGATCAATGACGCCGTCATAAAGAGCGCGGCCTGAAACCGCACCGGCAATGACGCCGGTGTCGCGGAGTGCGATCAGGTCGGCCATGGACGACACGCCGCCCGATGCAATGACGGGGATGGTCACGGCGCGGGCGAGGGCGGCGGTAGCGTCGATGTTGGGGCCACCCATGGCACCGTCGCGGTCAATGTCGGTGTAGATGATGGCGGCGACGCCCGCGTCTTCAAAGCTGCGGGCGAGGTCGGTGGCGATGACATCGGTTTCGGTGGCCCAGCCTTTGGTGGCGACGCGCCCCTTGCGGGCGTCGATACCGACGGCGACCTGACCGGGGAAGGCGGCGGCGGCCTCGCGCACAAGCGCGGGGTTTTCGACGGCGACCGTGCCGAGGATGACGCGGGCGAGGCCCTTTTCCAGCCATCCGGCGATGGTCGCCATATCGCGGATGCCGCCGCCAAGCTGTGCGGGCACAGTGATACGGGCGAGGATCGCCTCGACCGCGGCGGCATTGACCGGGGTTCCGGCAAATGCGCCGTTCAGGTCCACCAGATGCACCCAAGCGCAGCCCGCATCCTGAAACGCGCGTGCCTGGGCTGCGGGATCGGTGCCAAAGACCGTCGCCGCTGCCATGTCGCCGCGCAGCAGGCGCACGCAGTTGCCGTCTTTCAGATCAATTGCGGGATACAGGATCATCGGTGCCTCCGGTTCGCCGCCCCTTTGGCAGAGCGGCGGGCCTTTGCCAAGGGACGCGGCGTCATGCTTGATCGGTGGCGCAAAGTGAAGTGAGAATAACGCCCAAGAACAGGGAGGTTCGACATGAAAAAACTACTTCTGGCGACGGCAATGATGTTTGCAGCGGGGGCGGCGTTCGCGGACCCGGTTGAGGGTCTGTGGAAGACCAAGCCCGATGACAATGGCAACTATGGCCATGTGCAGGTTGATGCCTGCGGGGCGGCGTTCTGTGGCGTGCTGGTCAAGGCGTTTGACGGGTCGGGTGCGGAAATTGACAGCCCGAACATCGGGCGGCAGATCATCTGGGATATGGTTGCCTATGGTGATGGCGTCTATGACGACGGGCAGGTCTATTCGCCGGACCGCGACAAGACCTACAATTCCGAAATGCAGCTGACGGGCGACAGCCTTGCCGTCAAGGGTTGCGTTCTGGGGATCTGCCGCGACGGCGGCACCTGGAGCCGCGTCAACTAAACGCAAGAACCGGGTCGCGCCGGGGCGCGGCCCGGTGCATCCTTTGCCGGGCGAGGTGAAGGCATGGCACGATCAGACTGGCTTGCATTATTGGCCCTGTCCCTGTTGTGGGGCGGGTCATTCTTTTTTGTCGAGGTGGCGCTGCGGGGCTTGCCTGCGTTGAGCATCGTCTGGGCGCGTGTTGCGCTGGGCGCGGCGTTTCTGGGGCTGGCGATGTGGGCGATGGGGGTGGGCCTGCCGCCGCGCGCGGTGTGGCCTGCAATGCTGGTAATGGGATTTCTCAACAACGTCGTGCCTTTCACGCTGTTCGTGGTGGCGCAGGGGCAGATTTCGGGGTCGCTGGCGGCGATCCTGAATGCGACAACGCCGTTGTTTGGCGTGCTGGTGGCGCATGTTGGCACGGCGGATGAGCGGTTGACGGGGCCAAAGATGGCTGGTGTGTGTCTGGGGTTTGGCGGTGTCATCGTGATGATGAGCGGGGCGGCGCTTGCAGGGGATGGCTGGGCCAAGGCTGCATGCCTGACAGCCGCGTTCTCTTATGCGCTGGCGGGTGTCTGGGGGCGGCGGTTCCGGCGGATGGGTGTGCCGCCCCTGACAACGGCATTTGGGCAGGTTGTTGCATCAACGCTGCTTTTGCTGCCGGTCTGGCTGATGGTGGACCGACCTTGGGCCTTGCCTGCGCCAGGGGCGGAGGTCTGGGGGGCGGTTGTGGGCATTGCGGGGCTGTCGACGGCGCTGGCGTATCTGTTGTATTTCCGGCTGCTGGCATCGGCGGGGGCGACGAATTTGCTGCTGGTGACATTCCTGATCCCGGTCAGTGCCACGCTGCTGGGTGTGGCGATTTTGGGGGAGCGGCTGGCGGTGCAGCATGTGGCGGGATTCGGGCTGATCGCGGCCGGGCTGGTCGCGATTGACGGGCGGGTATGGAGGCGATTGGCATGACGCGGGCGGGGTTGACGGGGGCGGCGATCAGTGATGCCGCCTATGCGGTGATGGCGGCAAAGGGCGCGTTTGGCGGGGCTTACGGCGTGGTCAGCACGGGGATTGTCTGCGTGGCGGGATGTCCGGCGCGGATGCCGTTGCAGCGCAATGTGCTGGTTTACGCGGATGTGGCGGTGGCGGTGGCGGAAGGGTTTCGGGTTTGCAAACGCTGTGGGACGTGAAAATTGACGGCTGTCAATTTTTGGAATTTCTGTTTGTTATCAATGGTACGATAAGCAAAAAACGGAACTTTATTAACAAGTGTTAAGAACCGAACACCGACCATCCGGTCGCGCGGGCCAGTGCTTCGACCGCTTGCGCCCCCAGTTTGGAATTGCCCCGGTCGTTCAGCCCCGGCGACCAGACGGCGATGGAGGCTTGCCCCGGTGCAATGACAAGGATGCCGCCGCCGACGCCGGATTTGCCGGGCAGGCCGACGCGGTAGGCAAATTCGCCCGACCCGTCATAGTGCCCGCACATCATCATCAGCGCGTTGATGCGCCGCACACGGGCGGCGGACACCAGGCGGGGGACGTTCGGCAGGCCTGCGAGGAACCGCCCGGAAAGGGCCAGCTGGGTGCAGGTCATCTCGACGGCGCATTGGTGGAAATAAACGCCGAGCGCCAGCGCGGGGCTGTTCCTGAGGTTGCCATGGGCGGCCATGAACGAGGTCAGCGCCATGTTGCGGTGCCCGGTGGCCTGTTCTGATGCAGCCACGGATTTGTTGATGTGAATGTCGTCATCGGTCGCGGCAAGGCGGATGAAGCGCAGAAGATCGCCCAACACCTCGCGCGGTTGATGGCCCGACAGGATGGCATCGGTGACGGCAATGGCACCGGCGTTGACAAAGGGGTTTCGCGGGATGCCCTGTTCATGTTCGAGTTGCAGGATCGAATTGAAGGCGTGGCCGGACGGTTCGCGCCCGACGCGGGACCACAGCTGATCACCCAGACGGCCCAGCGCCATGGCAAGGGTAAAGACCTTGGAGATGGACTGGATGGAAAACGGCGTGGCGGCATCGCCTGCAGTGATGACGTCGCCCGATGGCAGCGCGATGCTGATGCCGAATTGCGCGGGGTCGACCTTGGCTAATTCGGGGATATAGGTGGCAACAGCCCCGCGATCCTCGCGCAGCGCCATGTCATGTGTGATTTCATCAATTATTGCCTGCAGATCGGCGGCGTTCAGGGTGACCATTGCAGGAAATTCATAATCAGGCGCAAACCTGTGGCCTGCGATTTTTCGGGATGGAACTGCATACCGACGATATTGTCGCGCCCGATAATGGCGGTGATGTCACCTGTGTAATCGACATGGGCCAGCCGGTGCGCGGGGTTGGCGAGGCGCATGTGATAGGAATGAACGAAATAGGCATGATCGCCGGATTTGATGCCGGCGAGAACCGGGTGGGGGTGGTCGATGACCAGATCATTCCAGCCCATATGGGGGATTTTCAGGGCGGGGTCGGCGGGGGTGATTTTCACAACCTCGCCGCCGATCCAGTCAAAGCCGGGGGTATCCGTGTATTCGCGGCCCCAGGTGGCCATCATCTGCATACCAACGCAGATGCCAAGGAAGGGGCGGGCTTTTACCGTGACCGCTTCGGTGATCGCCTCGAACAGGCCGCCATAGGTGCCGAGTGCGGCGCGACAGGCGGGAAAGGCACCGTCACCGGGCAGCACGATGCGGTCGGCGCGCAGCACATCTTCGGGTTTGGACGACACGAGGATGCTGCCGTGATTGCCTTGTGCGGCCATGCGCGCAAAGGCCTTTTCGGCGGAGTGCAGGTTGCCGCTGTCATAATCGACGAGGACGGTGCGCAATTTTGGGCCTTTGGTGCGGGTGGGGAGGGCGGAGCCTCCGGCGGGGATATTTAGGAATAGATGAAGGTGTTAAAGGGTGCCTTTGGTCGACGGGATGCCGCCGCTGCGGGGATCGGGTTCGACGGCCATGCGCAGGGCGCGGGCGACGGCCTTGAAGCAGGCCTCTGCGATGTGGTGGCTGTTGATCCCGTGGATCATGTCGATATGCATTGTGATGCCGCCGTGGGTGGCGAGCGCCTGAAAGAATTCGCGCACAAGTTCGGTATCAAAGCTGCCGATCTTGGGCGTGGGGAAGGTGACGTTCCACACGAGGTAGGGGCGAGCTGACAAATCAAGTGCGCAGGCCACTTGCGCGTCATCCATCGGCAGGCGGCATTCACCATAGCGGCGGATGCCGCGCTTGTCGGCCAAGGCGGCGGTGAGGGCCTGCCCGATGGCGATGCCGCAATCTTCGACCGTGTGGTGATCGTCGATGTGCAGATCACCCGTCGCGCGGACATCGAAGTCGATCAGAGAATGGCGCGACAACTGATCCAGCATATGGTCGAAAAAGCCGACGCCGGTCTTGTTCAGGTGCGCGCCGGTGCCATCAAGATCGAGGCTGGCGAAAACCTCGGTCTCGGTCGTTTTGCGGGTGATGGTGGCGTGTCGCATGGGGCACCTATCGGCTGATGCCTTGCGTCATAAGCCGGGAATGCCTGTTGGCCAAGGGGGTATTCGGCGGGTTATCGGGAATAAAGATCATCGCCGTCGATGGTGATGCTGCGCAGGCCGTCATCGCCGGGGAGGCTGGTGAAGACGGGCAGACGTTTGGTGCGGCCATCGTCAAAGGCGAGGTCGAGCCAGATGTCGGTGAGAGTGAAGGTGCCGGTGCCACCGTCGGAAAAGCTGCTGGAGCCGCCGCCAGAGACGCCGCCGAGGATCGGGTCGGGGGAGATGAGGGTGGTGTTGGTGCCGGAGGTTTGCCAGGTGAAGCGGCCATCGGGGGTGAAGGTCCAGAAGGTTTCACTGTCGGTATACTGGCCGACGCCACCGCCAAGACCGGGGCCGCCACCGGTAAAGCCATCAATCGTCCAAGTGCCGATGAGAGCGGCGGGAGTTGGCGGGGAGACGGGTTCGTATGCGATCTCATCAATGATGAAGCCCGTCTTGGTGAGGCTGAAGGGGGCGTTGTCGTCCCAGGCATCGGGGCCGTATGCGCGTTCATCGCGGCGGGTGATCATGCTGCCGATGATGCGGTATTCGCCGCAGAATTCCTCGCCCGATGGGGTGGTGCGGCTGCAGTCGGGCAGATCGCCGATGGTGGCCCAATCTGGGTCCTCGATGATGCGGCCGCCGGGGGCGACGAGGGTGTAGACGTCGCCGAACACGAGATTGCCGCTGGTGCCG
Organism: Rhodobacterales bacterium; assembly: GCA_031396505.1. Lineage (GTDB taxonomy): Bacteria > Pseudomonadota > Alphaproteobacteria > Rhodobacterales > Rhodobacteraceae > JAAFHS01. Next base: position 2,941 of record JANNKX010000139.1, on the reverse strand, counting down.
TTGAAGACATACCAGCTTTCGAATGAGCGAAAGAGGCCTTCGGGCAGGCCGCCATGGGGGGCGGTGGCGGGAAGGGCGGGGTCGGGGCCGTAGACGGGGTCGGGGCGGGCGACTGCTGGCATGGTGCAGGCGGCAAGGGTGGTGGTTTCGGTGGAGGAGTAGAACACCGAGCCTTCGTGCCATGTCTCGGTGATGGTGAGTTTCAGGATGCCGTCTTCGGCCTCCAGCGTGCCATCCTGCAGATCGAAGGGGCCGCCGGAAAAGGTCATGCGGCCTTCCCACGAGCCATAATCGCCGTCGAGGGCGGCGACGTAGGACCCGCGCGCGCCATCGGCGATGTAGACGCCATTGCCGAACAGCAGCTTGAAAGGCGGACCTTCGGCGCGGACGCAATCGAGCGCGCCTTTGTCGGGGGCGACGGCGGCCATGCGTTGGCGGATGGCATCGGCGGCGGGGCCGTCCTGATAGCAGGTCAGTTCGGCATCGCGTTCGGGGTGATCAATGTCAAAGGACTGGCCCAGGCCATCATTCGTGCCGACATAAACGGCACCGGAGCTTTCGAGAGGACCGGAGAAATGCAGCACGTAATCGAACACATCATCGGGAACCAATTCCCATGATCCGTTGGCGGTCTGTGCCCCGTCGGTGAGGGTGTAGCGTTGGCCAAGCGCGCTTTCGATGCGCAGGTCGGGGCGGGGATCGACGGCGCGGGAGTCAGTGTCGATGTAGCAGTCAAAGGTGCCGGGCAGCAGGATGGTTTCGGGATCCAGCCCGACGGCGAGCGCCTGTGCGTCGGACATGCGTGGGCGGGTGGTGGCGGTGTTGCCGGTGGGGGGCGCGGGCCAGTCCATGGCGGGCAACGTGGGTGGGGCCACGCCCTGCAGAACGACGGGGGCAAAGGTGGCGGTGACAAGGGCATCGGTTTCGGTGGCGATCAGGTCGGCGTCCTGCAACGGCGTGATGAACAGCGCGGTGGCCGATTGGCCGTTCTGGCCGATGGTGACGAAGATGTACTGGGTGGCCCCGTCACTGCCGTACCATACGGCCCGGTCCGCACCGCCCGGCAGGGTATCGCGCAACATTTCCTGCCGGATGGCATCGGGGGGCAGGACCTCGGCGATCAGGGTGGTCGCGGTGGCGGTGATATCGCCGGGCATCGTCGCCTGTGGCAGAAACATGAAGCCGCCGCTGGGGCCAGTGTAGGTGACGCCCAACTGGCTGGGACTGCGTTCATAATCATCGGGGGGGTCGAAGTCCCAGCCGCCAAAGCTGTCGGCGGTGGCGGACAGCGGGGCAAGGCAGAGGGCAAAGACAAATGACAGGATGCGCAAGTTGGATCACCGGATGCAATTTCGGTGGAGGCTAACATCGGTCAGACGTGCGCGGCGATGCATTTTTTTGTGAAGAAGGCAGCAGTTTGTCGACGCGCGGGCTGTCATCAAAACTTCATGGACCTGCATCTTTTGCGTCACACAGCATGTCTAGACGGATGAGGTCGATCGGGGGATGACCGGGTGCTGGAAATCAGGAATGTGACGCGGATGTTCGGCCAGAAAGCGGCTGTGGACAACGCCAGTTTCGTGGTGGACCGCGCGGCATTTGTGGGCATTATCGGGCGGTCTGGTGCGGGCAAATCAACGCTGCTGCGCATGATGAACCGCCTGAATGATGTGTCATCAGGCGAAATCCTGTTCGAGGGGCGCAATGTGGCGGCTCTGCGCGGGCCGGAAAAGCGTGCCTGGCAGGGTCAGTGCGCGATGATTTTTCAGCAATTCAATCTGGTGCCGCGGATGGATGTGGCCTCGAACGTGCTGCACGGGGTGTTGAACCAACGATCAACACTTGCCACGATGTTCAACCTTTGGTCGGATGCCGATATTGCGCGGGCATTGGCCATTCTTGACCGGCTGGGCATTGCGGAACAGGCACCAAAACGGGCCGAGGCGCTGTCGGGTGGGCAACAGCAGCGCGTAGCGATTGCGCGGGCGCTGATGCAGGACCCGAAGATGATCCTTGCGGATGAGCCGATCGCGAGCCTTGATCCGATGAATGCGCAGATCGTGATGGATACGCTGCGGCGCATCCACGACGATGACGGGCGCATGGTGATTGCCAACCTGCACACACTGGATACTGCGCGGCGTTATTGCGACCGGGTGATCGGCATGCGCGACGGACGGATCGTGTTTGACGGGACGCCGGACCAACTGACCACAGGTGTCGCGCGCGACATCTATGGGGCGGATGAAACCTTTTCAGAATCCGCGACATCGACATCCATTGCAGGGTTGCCGGGCGATAATGCCTATGCAGCAGCCCTTTTGGAAACCTGATCCCTTTGCCCATGGCCCCATGTCGGGGCCTGTTCTTTAACTGGAGATGACCATGAAAAAGCTGCTTGCCGCACTTGCCGCGACCACGATGATTGTCACCCCTGCGCTGGCGCAGGATGCGATCACCGAATTCAACATCGGTATCCTGGGTGGCGAAAATGCCCAGGACCGTCTGACATCGAACGAATGTTTCCGTGTGGCGCTGGAAGAAGCGCTTGGCGTTCCGGTCAAGATCTTTACGCCAGCCGATTATGACGGCGTGGTTCAGGGCATGTTGGGCGGCACGATTGATTACGCCTGGCTGGGTGCATCGGCCTTTGCCAAGATCTATCTGACCGATCCGAATGCCGTGGAACTGAAGCTGACCAAGCAGAACGTTGACGGATCGACGGGTTATTATTCGATCGGTTTTGCGCGCGCCGACAGCGGCATCACGAACATGGAAGAGGCCGCAGGCAAGACCTTTGCCTTTGCGGACCCGAATTCGACCTCGGGCTATCTGGTCCCGGCTGCCGAACTGATGGCCAAATATGGCCCGCTGGACGCCTATTTCTCGGCTGTGACTTTTTCGGGCGGCCATGAACAAACGCTGGTTGCGGTCAACAACG
>JANNKX010000128.1:0-6258 GCA_031396505.1 Rhodobacterales bacterium | reverse complement strand
AGGGGGTCCGCCGTACCAGCCGCCAAAAGGGATGGCGCACAAACCGCCAGAAGCCGGGTCCGCACAAGGGGCAGAACGTCCTCGGTTGCAGGCTGGATCCAGCCATCCGTCAGTGCGCGCACGGCAACGTCGAAACCATCCTGGACGAAATCGGCGCATGAAAGGCTGGGTGTCATCGCCACCTCGACGCCCGGATGCTTGATCCAGAACTCTGGCAGGCGCGGCAGGATGCGGGTTTCGCCGATGAACACGGTCGTTGCCACCCGCAGGGGGCGGCGCGTTTCGCTGCGGCGCAGGTCATCGAGGCCCGTGGTGATGGCCCCGAACCCTTGGGCAAGGCTGAGCGCGAGCCTTTGCCCGGCTTCGGTCAGCGTCACCGTCCGCCCGGTACGCTGCACCAGTTGCACGCCCAATTCCGCCTCCAGCGCCCGGACCTGCTGGGTGACCGCCGCATGCGTCACGTTCAGAATGCGCCCGGCCCCGGTAAAGCCGCCATGGCGGGCCGTCGCGTCAAAGGCGCGCAGAGCAGAAAGCGGGGGCAGGTCGCGCCAACGTGATGACATGTAATCCCAGCTTATGTCTGGCGGAAATTTCTGATTGGGAATTATCTCCTATTTTCTGCAGTATGGCTAGGACCGCCAAGCATGGGATGAAAGAAAAATGGTCTATCCAGTTGATCTGCGGATGTTGCAGGCGATGGCGCGGCATGATCCCGCCGGTCGCCCGAAAGATCTGCATGAACACCACCGCCGAGACCTGATCCTGCAGCACCGCGCGGCGTGGCGACAGGCGCTGCTGGCGATCTTCCGCAAGGCAGGACGAACGCTGCGCGGCCTTGCACGGGCAAGGCGGCCCGACAGGGTGCGTGTCAAGGAGGCGAAACCTTAAGGAAGTCTTACGAAATTTTTTCTGCCTCTGATTTCAAACGGTTTTTTAATGTCCCACTGTGGGACACCCCCCTACCGTCCGCCGTCCACTCTCTCTTCCGGATTATATCCGGGTTGAAATATCGCCTGCAACGTGGTCGCCTGCCGGGGAACACAAAAGGGGCATCCCGATGAACGGCGCGACATCGCTTGTGAAAACTCTGCTCGCCTCGGGCGTGACCGTGTGTTTCGCCAACCCCGGCACGTCCGAGATGCACTTTGTGGCGGCCCTTGATGCGCACCCGGATATGCGCTGCATCCTGTGCCTGTTCGAGGGCGGGGCGACGGGGGCGGCGGATGGGTATTTCCGGATGACGGGGCAGGTCGCGGCGTCCTTGCTGCATCTGGCGCCCGGTTTTGCGAATGGCTTTGCCAATCTGCACAACGCCCGGAAGGCGCGGTCGGCGATGCTGACGATCATGGGCGATCATGCAACCTACCATCAGGAATATGACAGCCCGCTGAAGGGTGACACGCTGGGGCTGGCGCAGACGATTTCGCATTGGACGCGGATGACGACGGATGCGGGGGCGGTGGCGGGTGACGGGGCGGCGGCGATCCGGGCGGCGCGCAGCATGGGCGGGCAGGTGGCAACCCTGATCCTGCCCGCCGATACCGCATGGGATGCGGCGGATGAGGCAGCCGTGGCTGCCCCGCCGCCCGCGCGGCACCGGCCCACGATGGAGGCGGTGCGGGCGGCGGCGGAAGTGTTGCGGATGCCGGGGGCGGCACTGATGGTAGACGGGCTGACGCTGCATACGGACCTTGGCGATGTGGCCAGCCGGATTGCGGCGAAGACCGGCTGCCATCTGATGGCGCCGTATTTCGTCGCCCGGATGCGGCGGGGGGCGGGGGCAGTGCCTTTTCAACGCCTGCGTTATCCGGTGGATGAAAACGTGGCGCTGCTGGCGGATAAAACAGCGCTGGTGTTGTGTGGTGCTGCGCGACCCGTCAGCTTTTTCGCCTATCCCGGCAAGAAAAGCCTGCCCGAGGCGGACGGCTGCCATGTGATGGCGTTGTGCGCGCCGGAGATGGACTATGCCTGGACGCTGCGGGCGCTGGCCGAGGTGCTGGGGGCGGACTCGCGGTTGCCGTTGCAGGCATTGGACCTGCCGCCGTTGCCAACGGGGGCGATGAGCCTGCCGAAGGTAGGGCAGGCGATTGCGGCGCTGCTGCCGGAAGAAGCGATTCTGGTGGATGAGGCGATTACATCGGCCCGGCCGATGATTGATGCGACGCATGCTGCACGCGGCCATGACGTGTTGTGCCTGATGGGCGGTGCGATTGGCGACGGCTTGCCTACGGCGGTCGGGGCGGCGGTGGCCTGCCCCGCGCGCAAGGTCGTGGCGCTGATGGGGGACGGGTCGGCGATGTATACGCTGCAATCGCTGTGGACGATGGCGCGGGAAGCGCTGGATGTGACGGTGGTGGTGTTTTCCAACCGGGGGTATCAAATCCTGCGCGGGGAATTGGCGAATGTCGGCGTCCGGGACGTGGGGCGCAATGCGGTGCGGATGTTTGATGTGGTGGAGCCGACACTGGATTGGGTGGCACTGGCGCGCGGGCACGGGGTGGACGGTGTGCGGGTGACGGATGCAGATGGGTTCGTGGCGGCGTTCAGGGCGGCGATGGCACAGCGCGGGCCGATGGTGATCGAGGTGATATGCGGGTAGGAATTGACGGCTGTCAATTTCACAGTTTATCAATTTATATCAATATTTTGAGTTTTAAAAACGGGTCTGGTTTCATACATTGTTAACACATCGGCCATCGCGGGACGATGAGCAGTATTGCCCATCCTACGCGCCCCGGCGTGCCCGTTCGCGGATGGAGATATAGATGGCGGATGCGATCAGGATGCTGACACCGACAAAGGTCCAGACATCGGGGAAATCGCCAAAAAACCACCATCCGGCGATCACCGCCATGATCATCTCGGTATAGGCAAGCGGGGCGAGCAGCGACGCCTCGGCATAGTCATAGGCCCGCACGATCAGGAAATGGCCTGCCGTGGCGATGATCCCGATCAGCACGTAAAGGCCCCATTGTGCAAGGCTGGGCGTTTCCCACAGGAACAGCACAAAGGCGGTGGTGATCAGCCCGCCCATCACGCTGGTATGAAAGGTGGTCAGGATGGCGGCGGCCTGCCCCGACATGCGGCGGGTCAGCAGCATGTAGAAGGCAAGGCTGGTGCCTGCGGCAAGGGCAAGGATCACGCCCTGATTGATGTCCTGCAGGCCGGGGCGGATGATGATCAGCGTGCCGATAAAGCCCACGACGACAGCGCCCCAGCGTCTGGGGCCGACGGTTTCGCCCAACACCAAAGGCGACAGGGCGGTCACGATCAGGGGCTGCACGAAAAAGATTGCCAGCGCATCGGCGATGGGCAGAAACGTCAGGGCGGCGAAGAAAAAGAAGGTGGCGGCAATCAACAGTGTGGCACGCAGGCTGTGCAACAGGGGGCGGTCGGGGACCAGGCCTGCAAGGCCCGCCTCGCGCGCGGCAAAGGGCAGGGTGAGGGCGGCACCGAAGGCCATGCGGGCCCAGACGATCTGCATGATGGGCACGCCTTGCTGGCCCAACATCTTGGCGACCACGTCCAGAAACGGCAGCACGGCCATGGCGGCGAGCATCAGGGCGACGCCAGTCAGGGGATTGCGCGGGGTCAGCGGGATCATGGGGCCAGTGGTAGGGGAGCCCGTGTGGAAAGCCAAGGCAATGTGCTTTCCACCGGGCGTTGTTTGCGCCATTGTCGGGCAAAAAGGAAAGGGTTTCCCATGGCCGAGGCACGCGCGCCGCGACTGGCAGTTCTGATTGACGCGGACAATGTGCCGGCAGGCTATGCCGAGGCGATATTCGAGGAAATCGCGGGTCTGGGCGAGGCGTCGGTGCGGCGCATCTATGGCGATTGGTCGGCCACGCGGTTAAGTGCATGGGCCAAGCGGGTGGCGGCCTTGGGCCTTGTGGCGGATCAGCAGTTTTCCAACACCAAGGGCAAGAACGCGAGCGATATCGGGCTGGTGATCGCGGCGATGGATTTTTTGCATTCGGGGTTGTTTGACGGCTTTGTGCTGGTGAGTTCGGACAGTGATTTCACGCGGCTGGCGGCGCGTATCCGGGAACAGGGTCTGGATGTTTACGGCATCGGCGAGAAGAAAACGCCGGAGGCGTTTCGGATGGCGTGCAAGCGGTTCATCTATGTGGAAAACTTGGGGGTGGTGGACGAGCCGCCGCCGCGTGAGGTGGCAAAGCCGGAACGCAGCACAGGGATGATGCCGGAATTGCCGGTGGAGGTGGCACCGCGCGTATCCAAAGAACCCCCGGCAAAGGCTATTCCGCTAATCATTGCAGCCATGCGGGCAATTGACCCCGAGGGCGAATGGTATTCGCTGGGGCAGATCGGGCAGTATATCACCCAGGCCAGCCCGGATTTTGACACGCGGACCTATGGCAGCGCGAAACTGTCAGACCTCGTGCGCAAGATCAGCCGGTTTGAAGTCAAGCCGGGGCCGGGCAGTCAGCTTTTGGCGCGGGATTTGTCGTAGGCTCTGCATTGCCGCAAGGGTCGATGTGCGTCTGTGCAGCTTAACGTGGCGGTGATGCGCGCCTATGTTCATGCCCGAACAAGAGGTACCGCTATGACCGACGTTTCCCTTGGTATTGATACATTCGGCGATGTGACGCGGCGCGCGGACGGCGGTCTGACCCCGCAGGATCAGGTGCTGCGCGAGGTGGTTGCCGAAGGGGTGCTGGCCGATCAGGTGGGCGTCGATTTCATTGGGATTGGCGAGCATCACCGGGATGATTTTGCCGTGTCATCCCCGGAAATGGTGCTGGCGGCGATTGCGGGGCAGACACGGCGGATCAGGCTGGGGTCGGCGGTGACGGTGCTGTCATCGGATGATCCGGTGCGGGTGTTTCAGCGGTTTTCGACCTTGAACGCCATATCGGATGGCCGGGCCGAGGTGATTGTGGGGCGGGGGTCGTTCACCGAGAGCTTTCCGCTGTTCGGGCAGGCGCTGGAGGATTACGAGGTGCTGTTTGAGGAACGGCTTGATCTGTTCACGCGGTTGATCCGCGAACCGGTGGTGACATGGGCGGGGCAGACGCGGGCGGCGTTGCAGGACCAGCGGGTCTATCCGACGCTTGGCGCGCCGCTGACGACGTGGGTGGGGGTGGGGGGCAGCCCGGAATCGATCGTGCGGGCTGTGCGGTATGATTTACCATTGATGCTGGCGATTATCGGCGGGGATCCGCGGCGGTTCTTGCCGCATATCGACCTGTATCACCGTGCGGCAAAGCAATTGGAGCGTCCAGTGCGCCCGATTGGGGTGCATTCGCACGGGTTTGTGGCGGAAACGGATGAGGCCGCATGGGACACGCTGTGGCCGCATTACCGCGCAATGCATGACCGGATCGGGGCTGAGCGCGGCTGGCCTGCGACCACGAAGGACCGGTTTCTGGGCGAAGTGGCACGTGGGTCGCTGTATGCGGGCAGCCCCGACACGATGGCGCGCAAGATCGCAGGCACGGTGCGCGATCTGGGGCTGGCGCGGTTTGACATGAAGTATTCGTCGGGCACGCTGCCGCACGGGGCGATGATGGAGAGCATCCGGCTTTATGGCACGAAGGTCATTCCGATGGTGCGTGAGATGCTGGCAGAGGCAGCGGTGCCTGCGTGATGCGCGTCAGGCGAGGTGCGGGCGGAAGGCGGCGGTGATCTGTTCGTAGACGTGGCGTTTGAAGGGGACGATGGCGGTGATCATGGTGTCGGCGCGCATCCATTGCCAGCGGGCGAATTCGGGGTGGGCGGTGGCGATGTTGATCTGATCATCGCGGCCGGTAAAGCGGTACAGGAACCACTTTTGCCGCTGGCCGCGATACTTGCCGCCCCATACCTTGCCCAAAAGATCTGGGGGCAGATCGTAGGTGACCCAATCATCTGTTTTGGCGATAAATTCGACCAGATCGGCGGTCACGCCGGTTTCTTCCCAGAGTTCACGCAAGGCCGCCGCGCGGGGTTTTTCGCCGTCATCAATACCACCTTGCGGCATTTGCCAGGCGGCGCTGGGGCTGTCTTTCCGCTGACCTGCAAAGATCAGGCCAGCGGGGTTGATCAGCATCACACCGACGCAGGGACGGTAGGGCAGGTCGGTCATGGGGCGGACGTCTGGGGGCCAAGCGCGATGGCGTTCAGGCCGGTGATGATGTCGACGGCATAGGCAAGCTGGTAATCCTCGTCCCGCAGCTTGGCCGATTCCTCGGCCCGGGCGAGCTCTTCCTCATACAGCCGCTTTTCTTCGTCAGTCAACGAATCGTTGTTTATCGCCCC